>JBDHVO010000008.1:0-15374 GCA_039809675.1 Proteocatella sp. | reverse complement strand
AAGTATGCCCTGAAGCAAGATCTGGACAAAAAGAAAATTGCTGAGATAGTCTTTACTGACTCCCAAAAACTCCAGCTCCTTGACAAAACGCTGGGACCCTTTTTTAAGAAAATCCTTGATAATGAGCTTCAGAAGCATAAAGACGAGGACATCCTCTTTCTTGATATTCCTCTGCTTTTTGAAAAAAGATATGAAAGGTTTATGGATAGGGTTATACTTGTGTCCTGTCCGGACAAGCTGCGATTTGAAAGAGCAGCCTTAAGGGACAAGAAAACCCTTGACCAGATAAGGGCAATCGACAGGGCCCAGATGAATCAGGATGAAAAAGAAAAGCTTTCTGATTATATAATAGACAACAGGGGAGATTTTGCTAATTTGTACAAACAAATAGATGAGATACTGGAAAGTATAAAAAAATATAAATATGAACAAAAAGAAACTAATTAAAAAAGAACAAAGAGAAAGCCTTCAAATCAGGGCCTATTCAAATCTAAAAAAACGGCTTGCTATCGCAGGACTCATAATATTTGCGATAATCTATGTATTTTTTATCTCCTATGATTTTGATAAAAAAGAAGCGGAAGAGGAAGTCACAGAGATAGTTGAGGAAACCCCTCCTGAAGAAAAAATAGTCTATGAGCCGGTTGAAGGAGGGACTCTCCGCCTGTCAGTAACGCGGTTCACCAGCCTTGATCCCTACAAAAACAAAGAAAATTCTATGGACCAGTTTTTCAGGCTGGTCTATGATTCGCTCTTTGAATACGATAAGAACTACAATCTTATACCGGAGCTTGCAAGCTCATATTCCTTTAGTGAGGACGGTAAAAGTCTTATAGTAGATATAAATCAAGCGGCTAAGTGGCAGGATGGCTCCAGGGTGACAGGAGATGATGTTGCCTATACCATCAATAAAATCAAAAATAGTCCCCAAAGCCCCTATAACAGTCTGGTCTCCAACATAGCAAACACAAAAGCAATGTCAGGAAAAATCCAGCTTGACCTTATAAGCCCCAATTCCTTAGAAGCCTATAAGCTAATCTATCCCATAGTAAAAAAGGACACCAAGGGAACGGGCGCTATTCTCAATGATGGGGAATATGGAGTTGTAGGTAATGGTATGTTTACTGTAAGCGGCTACAAAAAGGGTAAGACCATAGCTTTAAAAAGAAACGAAAGCTATTATGGCCCCAAACCCTATGTAAGCGAGATACTTGTGAATATTTATGCTGACGAGGATATAAGGAAAAACATGTTTATGTCCTCCAGCGTAGATATAATAGATACCAACTACTATGACCTTAATAAATATGACTATGATATTTTCAGGACATCATCTTATCAGGGCAGGATATTTGACTTTATAGCCTTTAACTCTGGCCGCAGTCCCTTTGACCAGGGGCAAAACAGAAAATCTATAGCCAAAATAATAGACATAAAGGCAGCGGCAGCTGATGCCTACAGGGGGAAATTCCAGACAAGTCTTTTCCCTATAAATAACGGGTCAGAATTAAACTCAGTAAATACAGCTCTTTATGACAAGGACAGTGTCAAAAAAACAAGGCTTATAGCCTTTGAACCCAGAAGACTAAAAATTATAACAGACAAGGAAGATCCCATGCGTCACAGGATGGCTTATATAGTTAAGGATGACCTTTCAAAGGCAGGAATCGATTCAGATGTTGTAGGCCTGACAGAAGAGGAGCTCAAGAAGGCAGTAGAGGGAGGGGATTTTGATCTTGGAATCTTCAGCTACCAGGTACCTGTAAATAAAGACATAACCAAGCTCAACAACTCAAACCCCAAGCTCTTTAACTATGATTTCACGGCTATAAACCAGGCCATGAAGGAAGTTTACAATGCCAAGTCAAAATATGAAAGAAGCCAGAAATATACAAAGCTTGAAAACAAGCTGTTAGAATCTCTCCCCTACCTTGGAATTGGATTTAGAAACGAATTCAAGGTTTACAACAACCGGGTGCAAGGAGAAATGGACTCCAACAGCCTTGAGCTTTATAATGGCATCGAAAAGGTATTTATTGTAGACAAGCAAGCAGAAAAAAAATAAAAATATTTTCTTAAGTAAGATATTGGCAGCAAGCTCGCTTGCAGGAAAAATTGTCACTGTCAATTTTACGCTGGTTGTTGACAAATATAGGAATCTTATTGTACAATATACCAGTAATGCGAGCGTGCTGGAACCGGCAGACAGGCATGTTTGAGGGGCATGTGCATGAATGTGCGTAGGGGTTCAAGTCCCCTCGCTCGCACCAAAAGAAATAAGTAACCTGTTGATAAGAAATTTTATCAGCAGGTTTTTTGTTGCCCGAAAATCTCGGGGATTTTTATTTTTCTGATTATTTTGTTAATATCCTGTCCTTAGGGGGTAATAATCAGGTAACTATGGAAAAGGGGGATATTATGTTTTCTTTAGAAAAATTCTATTCAAGTGAGGGAATCTACACAGACAAGGATACAGATGGGCTTTATGACGGAATAAAAGGGAAGATATACTTAAGGGAAAATGCCTCTGATACAGAGAAGCTGTTTGCCCTTAATATGGTGGCAAGACTGGCCTATGACTGTGTAGCCATGTCTATTGATAACATCGCCTTTTATAAGGATGAAAATGAAGCCCAGGCTGGCATTGTTGTAAAAATTGACAAATATGCTGGTCTAAGTGATGATGAAACAAGACTTACAATAGATAAGGGGAGGCTTCTTATAGTTTCAAAGAGCGAAGAGGCCCTAAGAATTAATGGATCTTACCTCTACGCCCGAATGCCCTATATATGGAGGGTAGGAAAAGGAGAGCCTGGCTTAGATGACCTTTTAAAATCAATTGAATCTGAGGGCATTAAGCCTGAAGTTATTAGCGAAATTGTACTTAGCAAGGACTATGAAGGGATAAAACGGATAAAAATAAGAGGCCAAAGAATCAAAAATCAGGCCAGGCATGAGGATAGCCTCCCTAAAGCAGATCTAACAGAAAACATAGAAACCCTTGTCTTTTCCTGTCTGCCCGAAAAGTCTACAATAATTATTGAAAATGAAGATTTCTGCAAATCCCTCCATAAGAGCCACAGTAATTCAGGGGCAGAGGCGTCTTTATCTGACGAGGGAGGAGGGGATGTAAGCCTGGAGGATATTTTCTCAAAGGAGGGCATATATTCTGACCCAGTAAAGGATATGATGAACAATCATATGGATTTTATAGTTTCCCTGGAAAGCGGGATAACAGACGAAATAACAAAATCTGCAGGGAATTTTATTGCAAGGGCGGCCCTTGATTGCCTCGAATTAAGCCTGGACATGGCGACCATAGGAGGAAAAAGGGATAATAAGCTTATAAGGTTTTTAGGCAAATGGGAAAAGGCATCCCTAAAATATGATAAAGAAGGCTCTAATCTTCTAATTTCAGGGAATGAGAATAGCCTTTTGGGCTTAAGCCGCAGCGTGGCAGCAAATTACCCCTACCTTGATCAGGATAAAACCCTTAGCCTAAAAGACCTGAAAACTCACCTTGAAGATATTCTTAAGGGCAAAAATTTAGAGGGTCAGGCAGCCTACCTTGAAAAGCTCTTAAGGGATAAGCCTGCAGGAGAGAGCTACAGGGCTTATTTTAATCTTGCGGGCCAGACAGAGCCTGCAAGAATTCTCCAGCATTTTAAAAACAGGCATCCTGATAAAAGCATAGAAATCATAGACTATAAAAAAGAAGATGAAGTCTTTAAGGAGGAATTTCAGCCCTTATGGGAAGTAACTGCCTTTGAGCAAACCCTCAAGGCCAGGCTTTACTCCATCTTGAAAAAAGGTGACAGGGTAAGGATATATGGCTGTCTAAGTGAAGAAGAGGATATAAGAGGGAGCCTTTCTGGTCAAATAAGAAGAGAAATTGAAGGACTGGGGGCAAAAATAGAGGATATCAGCATATACTCTGCCTATAAGCAGGGCTTTAGCTGGATAAGAGAAAAGGTGATTCCTGACCTTAAGAAGCTTATGAAGGAAGATGGCTTTGCAAAAGCTAACAAGATTAATAAGGTCATAGTGAGCTTCAAGCCCTTTATGCCGCCTGGAGCCAAGATCTGGTTTGATGAGGACGGGGCTGTTCCTACATCCTCCAAGCTAATTGAAGATGACGACAAGAGGTGGTTAGACCTGCCAATTCGTTTTTTGCAGGAGCTATATCCAGCGGATGACATCTTGGCAAGGGAGCTTTCCTTAGACAGGGATGACATTATATTTAAGGCTGATGAAGGCCTTACTGATATTTACAAGATAAGCTTTATGGCAGACTCAGAGGTGGTCTATGAAGCCAGGGGGTCTGCAAGGGTTTTTGAAAGACCCTATCTTGATGAATTTCCTGAGCTTGGCAGGGCTCATCCCTCCACGGGCTGGATTAAGGTCTATGTAAACGACAAGGAGATTGTAGATGAAAGAATAGCAACAGACCTTGAAAACATCTGGGATTTTTACCAGGGGACTATTTTGGCCAAGACCAGGGAATCTATTATAGAAAAGGGAGGGGGGAGGATCCTGATTGAAAACCAGCCTTTTTTCAAGGAGCTAAGGATAGAGGCTGAAATAAGCGACATAGATTACAAGCTTCCTGTCAGGATGGACCTCATTTCCTCCCTTGATGCCTTCCATGAGGACCTGTATTTTGTTGGAGCTGACTACTTTAAATTCCTGGGCCTCAAGCTGGCAGGAGCTCCTGCTCTTGAACCGGGGATGATCCTGCCTATAATAAAAAAGGTCAAGGGCAGGGGGCCAAAGGTTACCTTTACTCTGACAAAGGAAAAGCATGACGGACCGGCCATATATGGAGACGGCAAGGAATATTTAGAAGAGCTAAAGGCTGGGGTTTTTGCAAAGACAGTTGAGCTGGCAGAGATAGGCTTTGATGGTCAGGATTACGAGGTCTTTTTTGAGGCAGACCCAGAGGCTTTTGAGATTTTGACAATTTATGGCAGTCTTGCCGACCATAAAGCCTTAAATGATATGGGGTCAAGAGCTGATATTAATATTCATTTTGTCAACAAGGCAACAGGTGAGACATTTTTAATGGCAAAAAAATCTACCTTCAAAGCCCAAGCAGGGAGAACTGGGGAGAAAAGAGACCACCTGCTTGCAAATCTTGATACCAATAGCCTCATTGGCTATGAGGACTATATAAGGATGATGGACAGCCTTAAAGGGCTAAGGGGATTAAAATCCTATATAGCATCCAAGTCCTACCAGGGTCGGGATGTTTATGTTATTGAAATGCTTGATGAGGCTCTTAACGATATGGTCTCAAGGGCAAAACTAATAAATTACAAGCCTGTCTGCCTTATAAACTCACGCCACCATGCCAATGAAGTGTCCAGCACCAATGCAGCCCTTGACCTTGTTGTAAGCCTGCTTACGGATAGGGACTATAAGGTCTATCTTGATAGGCTGAATATAGTTATTATCCCGTTTGAAAACCCTGACGGGGGGTATATTCATTACAAATTGCAGGAGGACAACCCTGAATGGAAGCTTCATGTAGCCAGATTTGACTCTCTGGGCAAGGATATAACAGCTGAGTGGTTTAACCTTGATACCATCCACACAGAGGCTCTGGTCTTTACAAAAACCTGGTATAAGTGGCTGCCCGATCTTGTGACTGACAATCACGGTGTGCCCTCCCATGAATGGGACCAGCACTTCTCAGGCTATGTGTCACCGAGCTTTAAGGGCTTCTGGCTGCCAAGAGCCCTCTATTACGGGTATTTTTGGTATATTACCGATGAAGAATACACAAAAAATAACATGGCTCTTTGCAGGCTGATCCAGGATAATTTGTCAGATCTTTTGAATAAGGATGAAGAAATCTCAGGGTGGAACAGAGACTGGGCGGATAGATTTGAAAAATATGCCCATAGGTGGATGCCAAAAATGTTTCCGGCAGACTATTACAAAAATCTGATTTACTACTGGATTCCCTTTGACACCAAAAAGACAAAAAAATATTCCTCCCACAGGTATCCAAATATAACAAGCCTGGACTGGACTACGGAGGTTGCTGATGAAACCGCTACGGGAGACTACCTAAGGCTTTGCTCAAGAACCCACCTTTTGGGATGTCTTGCAGCAATGGATAGCGTAATCAGCCTTAACAATTCTGCACAAGTTAGAGATTATGAGAATGACGGAAGGATTGTGCTCAATAAAAAAAGAGAAAGACCCCTTCACCTTGATTAAATAAGAGGAACAAATATGGCTAACCCTGTTTACAGCTTTTATAAATTTTGTGCTAGGAGGTTAATATGATTAAACTAATCGGTATTGCAATTGTAATTGTAGGCTTTGTCCTAAAGTTTAATCCGATTGCGATCGTAATGGTAGCAGGCTTTGTAACCGCCATGGTAGGGGGAATGGACATCACAGCTTTTCTTGACACCCTAGGATCCACCTTCGTTGCCAACCGCTATATGGCGCTTTATATGCTGACAATCCCGGTAATCGGATACATTGAACGTAATGGACTAAAGCTTGCGGCTGCAACTGCTATTAGGAAGCTCAAGTCAGCAACACCTGTAAAGGTAATAATGACCTATGGGGTTATAAGATCCTTTTTCGCAGCCTTTAATATTTCCTTCGGTGGAGTTGCAGGCTTTGTAAGACCTATTATTACCCCTATGGCTGTTGGATCTGTTGAAAAGGATGGAGAAAAGCTTGAAGAAAAAGACCTCGAAGACATTAAAGGAATGGGAGCCGCAATAGAAAATATTGCTTGGTTTTTTGGCCAGTCCCTCTTTCTTGCAGGAGCCGGACTTTTGCTGGTAAAAGGAACCCTGGATCCTATGGGCTATGAGGTTGACCCTTTAACAGCTGTAAAAATGGAAATCCCTGTAGTAATTGTAGGCCTTATAGTTGCAGGTATTTATTTCTCTATTATTGAGAAAAAAATGCTGAAAAAGTATGGTAACAAAAAGGAGGGTAAATAATGAGTGCAAAAGAGATCTTTATGGAGATGTTTTATGTTATATGTGGCCTTGTAACATTCTATATTGCCTTTAATACAATAAAGCAGAAGGACCACCCTTCAAAACTGCCTACCTTTATATTCTGGCTTCTTCTTGGGCTTATAATGTCTGTTGGCAGGTGGCTACCGCCTGTAGTCGTAGGAGGTATGATTGTTGTTATGACTCTGCCAGCCATGTTCAATAAGGTTAAGCAGGGAGCAGTTGAAACAACTCCGCCCGATTACTCTGAAAAAATGGCCGGTAAGCTGGGTATGTCTTTGTTTATTCCAGCCCTTGCAATAGGAACCTTTGCTATTGCCTTCGGAGTACTGGTACCAAGCCTGGGGGCTCTTGTAGGAAGCGGCTTTGGAGCTATTGCCGGTGCCCTTATTATGGCAGCTATGTCAAAGGATAAGCTGTCCTATGTACCAAGGGAGGGGGGCAGACTGCTTGAATCTGTAGGGCCAATAAACGTCCTTCCCCAGCTTTTGGCATCTCTTGGAGCTATATTTACAGTAGCTGGAGTTGGAGAAGTAATTTCAGGCATTGTGGGAAGTATTATACCGGAGGGAAATATGTTTATGGCTGTCCTTATATATTGTGTAGCCATGGCTTTATTTACAATTCTAATGGGAAACGGTTTTGCTGCATTTTCAGTTATTACAGTTGGAATAGGGGTTCCTTTTGTAATTTCCCAGGGCTATGATCCCAGCAAGGTGGGGCTACTTGCCCTAACATGTGGCTATTGTGGAACCCTGATGACCCCAATGGCGGCAAACTTTAACATTGTACCTATAGCTTTGCTTGAAATGAAGGACAAATATGGAGTAATCAAAAAGCAGATACCTGCAGCTATTGCTCTTTTGACCTTCCAGATCCTATATATTTATTTCTTTGGTAAGTAAGAAAGCTCACTAGGAGCCTTGAAAGGAGAGTATTGTGAAAGTATTAGTGACTGGCTTTGATCCATTTGGTGGAGAAAGTATTAACCCTGCCCTTGAAGCGGTAAAAAAACTGCCGGATACCATAGGAGGGGCAGAAATAATAAAACAGGAAATACCTACAGTTTTTGAAAGATCCATAGGAGTTTTGGAAAAAGCTATTAAGGACCATAAGCCTGATGTTGTCCTTAGCGTAGGTCAAGCAGGAGGAAGATTTGACATAACAGTAGAAAAAGTGGCTATAAATCTTCAGGATGCCTCTATACCTGATAATGACAAGAAGCAGCCTATTGACAAAAAAGTGTTTGAGGATGGGGAAAATGCCTATTTTGCAACAATTCCAGTAAAGGCAATTGTTGAAAGTATCAACAAGGCAGGAATCCCTGCATCGATTTCATATTCTGCAGGAACCTATGTTTGCAACAATATTATGTATGCAGGCCTTTATTTGATAAACAAAAAGTACCCTCATATAAGAGGAGGCTTTATCCATGTGCCTTTTATTCCAGAGCAGGCAGTAGGCAAGAAAAATACACCTTCAATGGCTGTGGCAGATATTACAAAGGCTCTTAAAGAGGCTATAAAAACAATAATAAAGCACAAGGAGGATATTGACAAGGCTGGAGGAGCAACCCATTAACAGGTTTAATCTGACTAAGGAGGAAGGGATGAAAGAAACAAGCTTATATATGGCCTATGGCAGCAACCTGAATCTGGAGCAGATGGGGCGGCTGTGCCCCATGGCTGAAATTGTAGAAAAAACAAGGCTTGATGGCTATCGTCTGGTCTTTAGAGGCGAAGACGGCACAGCCTATTTAAACATTGAAGAAGAAGAGGGCAAGAGCCTGCCAGTAATAATATGGAAGATAGATGACCCCTGCGAATTTGCTCTGGATGGCTTTGAAAATTTTCCAATCCAGTATCACAAGGAATATTTAGAGCTTGAAGTAAAGGGAGCCTTAGTTCAGGTCATGGTCTACGTTATGAACTGGGGCTATCCGCTTGGAATTCCGAGTGAAAGCTATTACAGGACGGTTGAGGATGGTTATTTTGAAGCTGATTTTGATGTATCAGAGCTTGAGGAAGCCTTCAACTATTCTGCCCAGGTATAGGACTTTAAAAATAAAAACATTTATCCGTCTTAAAATACCTTTTGATGGATAAATGTTTTTTTATTGCCTTATTCGGCACTGCCTTCGCTTAACTTGTTTAATTTTTTTATCTCTCCGATAACAACCAGGAGATCACCTGTTTTTATTATATCCTTGCTGGAAGGGGCAATATTTACATCACTCCCTCTTTTGATAGCCACAACATTGACTCCGTATTGGACTCTAAGGTTCAGGTCGGCTATGGACTTATCATTCCACTTTTTGTTGGCAATTATTTCTATAATTGAATACTTGGGGTCAAGCTCGATAAATTCAAGCACATTTTTTGAAACAAGATTGTGGGCAACCCTTACTCCCATGTCCCGCTCTGGGAATACGACCCTGTCTGCCCCTATTTTGTAGAGAACCTTGGCTTGGAGCTCGTTTTTTGCCTTGCAGACAACATAGCCCACCCCCAGCTCCTTTACAAGGATAGTGGTCATAATTGAAGCCTGGAAATCTGATGAAATACTAACTATGGCTACATCATAATTTCTGACCCCAAGTGCCCTGAGGGCGGCTTCGTCAGTAGAGTCAATCTGGACAGCCTGGGTTACAGAATCAGATATATCCTGGACTATTTCCATATTTGAATCTATGGCAAGGACATCATGGCCAAGACCTGACAGGGTTTTTGCAACAGAAGATCCAAATCTGCCGCATCCTATTACAACATAAGAACTCATAATACCTCCTATAAAAGTACATTGCCTTCAGGCAGCTGGTACTCAAACTTTCTATCTCGTCCAGCAAGGGCCATTACAATTGTAAGGGCACCGACTCTGCCGGCAAACATTATTAAAATCAAAACGAATTTTGATGCAGCTGTCAGCTTGGTCGTTATACCAAGGGTAAGTCCAACTGTAGCAAAGGCTGATACTACCTCAAAGACAATATCCAAAAATTCGATATCGGGGTTTGCAATGCTTAAAAACATACTCCCCGAGACTATTACAAAAAATGCTATAACCACAATGGTCATGGCCTTGTTGACAACTGAATAGTTGATCCTTCTCCCATAGGCTTCGACATCTGAGCTTCTAACAAATGCCAGCATGGTAAGTATAAGGACTGCGGCCGTAGTAGTTTTGATACCCCCTGCTGTGGATGCTGGAGAGCCTCCTACAAACATAAGAATAATCATAAAAAATTTACTACTATCCGTTAGCTTTGCAAGGTCAATTGAGTTAAAGCCGGCAGTTCTTGGGCTGACTGCTTGGAAGGAGCTTACAAGAACCTTGTCAGACAAGGCCATGCCTGCAATTGTATCGGGATTGTTGTACTCAAGTAGCAGAAGAATAAGGGTACCAAAAACTATTAGAAGGCCTGTAACCAGAAGGGCAAGCTTTGAGTGCAGACCAAGCTTGCTAAAGCGCCTTTCCTTCATATAATCAAAGATTACTGTAAAACCAAGGCCCCCAAATATTATAAGGAACATTATGGTAAGACTTATAACCCAGTTATCATAGTAATTTGTCAGGGATGCAAAATTACCAAAGAGGTCAAAGCCTGCGTTGCAAAAGGCAGATATGGAATGGAACAAGGATTTTATTATCCCATCCTTAAGACCGAACAAGGGGATCAGCTGGGTTGACAGGAGGAGGGCTCCTATAAGCTCTATAACAAGAGTACCCAAAAAAATATTTTTTGTAAGATGGATAATGCCCTGAACCTTGTCCTGGCCAAGAGACTCCTGCATGAGAATCCGATTTTTTATACCGATTTTTTTGCCAATAATAATAGCACCAAAGGTTGTAATGGTCATGAAACCAAGACCTCCGATTTGAATAAGGGATATTATAACGAACTTGCCAAAGGAGGACCAGTAGGTGCCTGTATCCTGAACTATAAGTCCTGTAACACATACTGCAGAGGTTGCAGTAAATAAAGAATCCAAAAACGATGTAGCCTCCCCAGAAGCGGAAGAAAGCGGCAACATCAGTAATACAGCCCCAAGAAGAATTATGGTCAAAAATCCGAGGACAATAACCCGAGGCGGAGAAATCTCCTTTTTCAATTTATACACTCCTTTCGAATGCTTTTGTGCAAAGCTTATTATATACCTAAGTAGATAATTTTCAATACATCTTGGGATTTTTTACACTACCTTTACACTCATATACACTCATATACCCGCGAAATTTTAAAAATAACAAGGGCGGGATTGTATACCTGATTATAAAAAAAGTTGACAATGCTGGCTGGAAATTATATAATTGGTTAAAAATATACAATGGAGAAAAATATGAAAAAAACCCTAAGTCCTAGAGAAATTGCAAGAATTGGGATTTTTGCAGCTATAACAGCTATCCTGTCCCAAATATCAATCCCCCTCCCCTTCACCCCTGTGCCAATATCCCTTGGTCTTGTTGCGGTCTACACATGCGGAATCTTTTTCAGGCCCTCCCTCGCAGCCTTGACTCAAATATGCTACCTCCTAATAGGATCAGCAGGCCTGCCTGTTTTTGCTGGATTTAGGGGAGGTCTGTCAGCCCTTGCAGGGCCGACTGGAGGCTACCTTATGGCCTATCCTTTTATGGCGGCAATAGTAGCCTATGGGATAAACAGTATAAAAGGCTCGGAGAATGAAAAAATAAGGGCAGGAAAAGCCCTCTATGTAAGAGGGGCAATCTTTATGGGGATGGCCCTTGCAGGACTTTATCTTGGAGGGACAGCCTGGTTTAGTCTTGTAAGTGGGAATTCCTTTCAAGATTCTCTGGCTCTGGCGGTTTACCCCTTTATCCCTCTTGATATATTTAAAATAGGCTTTTGTACTCTGGCAGTCCTCCCCCTAAGGTCAAGGCTGATAGAAATAGGGCTTCTGAGCTTTGATAGTGCAAAGGCCAGGAAGGCGTGATATAATAGACCTACCATGTAGAGGGAGGTGGTTTTTGTGAGCTGCTGAAGCCTTAGGAGCGGTCATTCTGACTGTATAAGAACAGTGCCCATATTCAGTAATCTTAGTGAAGAGGAGAGGGTGGAGGTTGCCCATATTACAAGGGCTAAGACCTATGAAAAGGGCGAGATTGTCTATATGAGCGGGGACAGGGGAGGAACCCTCTACGTCCTTCATACGGGCAAGGTAAAAATAAGCAGGGTCAATCCAAATGGAAAAGAACAGGTAATACGGGTTTTGGGTCCGGGAGATTTTATGGGAGAGCTGTCCATGTTTAGCTCAATTCCTCTTACTGATAATGCCCAGGTAACTGAGACATCAACTATGTGTATTATTGAAGGGGATAAACTAAAGGACCTAATGAAAAAATACGGCTCCATAGCAATAAAGGTTATGGACGAGCTTAGCAGAAGACTTGAAAAGGCAGAAAATCTTATCGAATCAATCAACCATAGCACCGTTGAGCACCGCATAGCCCATGCAATTTTGACTATGGCAGAGAACAAAGCTGAGGTAAATATCGGAATGGCAAAGGGAGATTTTGCCTCCCAGCTTGGCATGAGCCAGGAAACTCTCAGCAGAAAACTATCTTCTTTCCAGGAAAGTGGCTGGATAAAGCTTGTTGGACACAGGAAGATAATTATAAAGGATAAGCAAGCCCTTGAAGCTATAGAATAATATAAAAAAACAGATATTTATAAGTCACAAAGCTACAAAAAGCCCAGGCAATCGCATGGGCTTTTTTGTGATGGGAGATTTAATACTTAGAGGAGGAGCTGCCGCTAAAGCTTGGGCTTTGTCTCTCTGGGACAGACGTATGATATGAAGAGCTATGCTTGTCTGAAGCCTTAAAGCTAAAGGAATCCTGTAATCTGAATTTTCCTACCTCCTCGTTTAAAAGGGCGGCCTGGGCTGACATTTCCTCACTGGTTGCAGAATTTTCTTCAGCTGTTGCAGCGTTTGTCTGAATGACTGTAGTAACCTGACCAAGAGCTATCTTTATATGCTCAATTGCAGCGGCCTGCTGGTCTGATGACTGCTCAACAGTCGCAATATCCTTGATTACAGCATTTATTACCTCCACAGCATTTCTTAGGGCAGTTGCAGTTTGGCCTGTTATTGCCCTTCCCTGACTGACGCTTTCAACGGATGTCCCTATAAGAAGGGAGGTCTGCTGGGCTGCTTCTGCGGATTTTGCTGCAAGATTACGGACCTCATCAGCTACAACTGCAAAGCCTCGGCCAGCAGTACCAGCTCTGGCAGCTTCAATAGCTGCATTAAGGGCAAGGATGTTAGTCTGAAAAGCAATATCCTCAATCACTTTTGTAATATTGGCTATTTCATTTGAGGATGAGCTGATATCCTCCATAGCAGCCACAAGGTCGTCCATGTGCTTGTTTCCCTCTGATAGTCTATTGCTGGCGTGATTAAGTTTTTTTGTGGTTTTTCTGACCTCCTCTGAATTTCCTCTTGCCTGGTCTGCAACCTCTGACATTGAAGAATCAAGCTCTTCAACAGAAGCAGCCTGTTCAGTAGACCCGGTAGCTAGTGCCTGGGCCCCGCCAGAAACATGGGATGCCCCTGTATTTACCTGGTCGGATGCCAGAAGTATATTGTGCATGGTATTGTTAAGGTTTTCCACTGTGTCAATAATAGTTTTTTTGATGGCCGCAAAATCACCTGGATAATCAAGGTCCACCTCAACCTGCAAGTCACCTTGGGAGATTTTTGTGAACTTATCTATAATGTCGTTCATAATAGCACTTTCCTTTTGATTGGTTGCTCTTATAAGGGCAGCCATATGGCCGATTTCATCCTGGCCGTCATAGGTGATTTCAATATGCTTGTTTCCCTGGGCGATTTCCTCATAGACATCCATAATTTCTTTTACGGGAGCAAGGATGGATTTTCTAATGGTCGTTACTGCCAAAGCTGAAACTCCAATTGATAAAAGTCCGGCTATGGAGAGCAGAATCCAGGAGAGACTAACAGCAGTGCTTGCAGCCTTGTCCTGCTTGGCAACAAAAACCTGGGAGTCATTTTCAAACTCTGTCAGGACAAGCTCTGTCTGAGCCATGGCTGGAAGATATTCATTATCAAACATAGCCTTGGCAAGAAAGAAGTTTTCGGAGTTGTAGTTTGCCAAAAGGTCGGCAATTTTTAACCTGACGCTGGCCTGGTTTTTAATGGCATTTTTTAAATCCTCAACCTTTTGAGCCCTTGTAGCATCAGTTTGATTGGCAGCATATTTATCAAGCTCGGCAAGTCTTGCTTCATTGCTTTTTTGGGCCTCATCAAGAAGCCTGCTTCTCTCTGCCTCATTGGTTTCAGAAAGGGCTCTGGCCAGGGCTAGCTCCAAGGCCTTTGTGTGGTATTTTATGGTAAGGACGCTTGAATTATTTGGCAAAGTATATTTTGAATAAGAAGTGACCTGCTTGCCAATATAGGTCACATTAAAAAGAGAGATGCCTATTGTAAGCAGCATCATAAGAAGCACAGCTCCAAAGCCCAGGATTAGTTTCCTGCTTATGGATAAATTTTTCATAAATTACCTCCATTATGCACAAGATTAAATCTTTTTGCATTTTATATATTAAATTTAATTTGTATCTACAGTATTATCGGCAAAACTGATATAATAGATAAGCATAGTAGGTGCATTTTATGAAATAAAATTTGTCTTTAAAAACAAGAGGGTTTAAGCAAAAACTTAAGTGATTGTTTACAAATTAGTAAAATAGTAATTGACATAGGTTGGATTTCTTATATAATTAATTATAAGAGGTAGATTAGTCATAAGGCTCAGGCTATTATGCTGAAATTTTTGCCAGGCCTTACTTTATATTATTTAAGTCTTTGGACAGGAGGTTTATTATGGGAAGACCTATGAAATGGAGAAGGGTGTGCTGTATGCCGGAAAGCTCCAAATTTGGCCCCTTGGATTCATCGGGGAAGGAGGATGAATTTGTGGAAATGACGGTTGATGAATACGAAGCTATAAGGCTCATTGATCTTGAAGGCTTTACCCAGGAAGAATGTGCTGAGCAGATGAACGTAGGCAGAACGACTGTCCAGGGGATTTATGTTGAAGCCAGAAGAAAGCTGGCCCAGTCCCTTATAAATGGCAAGGCCCTTCTGATAGGGGGAGGAGAATACAGGCTTTGCGACAATAGTGAAGATAAGCCCTGCGGCCGGGGATGTCGCAAGCATCCAGTAACAGGCTAGTGATAAAATAAGATCGGGAAATCAGTTTTGTAGTTGGGATATGGGGTTTTAATGTTAATAAAAACGTTAGTCGATAATTACTCAGTATCAGAGGAATTTTCTTGTCAAATAATAATATTTCTAAAACATGCTATAAAAATATTACGAAAATTGGTGTTGGATCTGATAATTG
>JBDHVO010000007.1:0-15942 GCA_039809675.1 Proteocatella sp. | reverse complement strand
ATTTTGTAAACCCTTTGAACTTCTTTTACGATGTAATCCTGAACTCCTATTACACCCTTTACTCTTAGTATATCCTGAGGGTTTATAGAACCCTGAGTAAGCTGGTCTCCTGGCTGAACATACTGACCGGCTTTGACCTTTATTATTGAGCCATAAGGAATTTGATATTCATGGTCAATGCCGTCTATATCTGTTACCATTATATCTCTTCTCTTGCCTTGGTCCACAAAGCTAACTGTTCCTGCTACCTCAGTAATAGATGCAAGTCCCTTAGGCTTACGGGCTTCAAATAGCTCCTCAACCCTTGGAAGACCTTGAGTTATATCTCCTCCGGCAACTCCGCCTGTATGGAAGGTTCTCATTGTAAGCTGGGTACCCGGCTCTCCGATTGACTGGGCGGCTATAATTCCTACTGCCTCTCCAACGTTTACATTTTCACCCGTTGCAAGGTTGCGGCCATAGCATTTTGCACATACCCCGTGCTTTGACTCGCAGTTTAAAACTGTACGCAGGACAAGCCTTTCAATACCAGAAGAAATTATTTCCTCTGCTATTTCTTCTGAAATCATATCATCGCCGCTTACTATTATATAGCCTGTTTGAGGGTTGATTATATTGCCTACAGGGTATCTTCCTACTATTCTGTCATAAAGTTTCTCTATCTCTTCATTACCATCTCTAAAGGCCATTACTTCAATACCTTCAGTAGTACCACAGTCAAGCTCCCTTATAATTACATCCTGGGATACGTCAACTAGTCTTCTTGTAAGATAACCTGAGTCTGCTGTTCTAAGGGCAGTATCTGCAAGTCCTTTACGGGCACCGTGAGAGGATGTAAAGTATTCAAGTACTGTAAGACCTTCTCGGAAGTTGGAAACGATAGGAATTTCAACTGTTTTACCTGATGCGTTGGCCATAAGACCACGCATTCCTGCCAGCTGTCTTATCTGGTTTTTGGAACCCCTCGCTCCTGAAACTGCCATGATATTGATGTTGTTTGTTTCACCAAGATTTGCCATCAGGGCTTCTGTTACTTTTTCTGTAGTTTCAGACCAGGTTTCAATTACTCTTTCGTATCTTTCCTCGTTGGACATCAGTCCTCTTCGGTAATTCTTTTCATATACCTTAACTTTTACTTCAGCCTCTTCAATCAGGGCCTTCTTCGCTTCTGGAATTTCCATATCAGCAACTGATACCGTTATGGCTCCCTGAGTAGAGTATCTAAAGCCAAGGTCCTTTATTGTATCCAGCATTAAGGCTGTTTCTGTGTTTCCATGTTTTCTAAAGCATTTATCAATTATTTTTCCAAGAGCGCTTTTGCCGCAGACAAAGTCTACTTCCAAAGAGTATTTGTCGCTTTCTCGGTTTACATATCCAAGGTCTTGCGGAATATTCTGGTTAAGAATAAACCTTCCTACTGTTGATTCAACAAGTTTCCCACCATCGTCGCCGTCAAGCTTGACCTTAACCTTAACTCTTGCATGGAGACTTACCTCTTTGTTGTAGTAAGCCAGCATCATCTCATTATGGTTTTTGAATATCATGCCTGTACCCTTGGCATCCGCTTCTTCCATTGTCAAATAGTAAGAGCCCAGAACCATATCCTGGGATGGAGTCGTAATAGGCGAGCCATCCTTTGGTGCAAGGATATTATTTGGGGAAAGCATAAGGAATCTTCCTTCAGCCTGGGCCTCTACAGACAATGGCACGTGGACCGCCATCTGGTCGCCGTCAAAGTCGGCATTATAGGCTGTACATACAAGGGGGTGGAGCTTTATAGCCTTACCATCCACAAGAACTGGCTCAAATGCCTGAATCCCAAGTCTGTGCAGGGTCGGTGCACGGTTTAAGAGGACTGGATGACCCTGGATTACATCTTCAAGTACATCCCATACCTCAGGTCTGACTTTTTCAACAAGTCTTTTGGCATGCTTTATATTTTGTGAATATCCTCTTTCAACAAGCTCGTTCATTACAAAGGGTTTAAAAAGCTCAAGAGCCATTTTCTTTGGAAGGCCACACTGGTAGAATTTTAGCTCTGGTCCTACAACAATTACCGAACGTCCTGAATAGTCAACACGCTTACCAAGAAGGTTTTGTCTAAATCTTCCCTGCTTACCCTTTAGCATATCTGACAATGATTTAAGAGGTCTGTTTCCCGGCCCTGTTACAGGTCTGCCCTTTCTTCCGTTGTCAATTAGGGCGTCTACAGCTTCTTGAAGCATTCTTTTTTCGTTTCTTACAATTATATCAGGAGCTCCAAGGTCAAGCAGCTTTTTCAGCCTGTTGTTTCTGTTTATTACCCTTCTGTAAAGGTCATTCAGATCTGAAGTTGCAAACCTTCCTCCGTCAAGCTGAACCATAGGTCTTAGCTCAGGCGGAATTACAGGTACAACATCCATTATCATCCATGATGGCTTGTTCCCAGATTGTCTAAGAGCATCTATAACCTCAAGTCTTCTCACAAGCTTGACTCTTTTTTGGCCACTTGCGTCCTTGAGTTTTAACTTAATGTCAGCAGACTCCCAGTCAAGGTCAATCTGCTCAAGAACATCCTTGATACCTTCAGCACCCATTTTTGCTACAAAGGAGTCTCTGCCGAATTTTTCAAGGGCATCTCTGTATTCTTTTTCACTCAGGAGACTGCCTGGCACAAGGTCCGTCTCCATTGCATCAACTACTATATAGCTGGCGAAGTAGAGGACCTTTTCAAGAAGCCTAGGAGACATATCAAGGAGAATTCCCATTCTTGATGGTATCCCCTTGAAGTACCATATATGAGATACTGGCGTTGCCAGCTCTATATGGCCCATTCTTTCACGTCTTACCTTGGCTCTTGTAACTTCGACCCCGCACTTATCGCATATTACGCCCTTGTGCCTTGCCCTATCCTTCTTATACTTTCCACAATAGCATTCCCAGTCCTTAGTAGGCCCGAATATAGCTTCACAGAAAAGTCCATCCCTTTCAGGCTTAAGAGTCCTGTAGTTTATTGTTTCAGGTTTTTTAACTTCACCGTAGGACCACTCTCTAACTTTGTCAGAGGATGCCAGCCCTATTTTTATCGCATCAAAATTCTCTATTTCAAACAAGGAGTTTCGCTCCCTTCATATTTAACTCTCGCAGAAATGTTAACATATTTCTATTCAAAATCATCTTCTTCCAAATCTAAGTCATCGTTATCGTTATCTTCAGCTTCAGCTTCATCATCCTCATCCTGGTATTCAAGCTCAAAGTAGCTAGAATCGTCAAGGCTTGATGCATCTTTGGTTATGTCAACTTCAAGCATATCTTTTCTTCCTTCATCAATATACTCGAATTCATCTCTTAAGGCATAATCTTCAGCATTGTCTCTAACTTCTATTTCTTCATCATTTTCTGTAAGAAGCTTGACATCCAGGCAAAGAGACTGGAGCTCTTTAATTAGAACCTTGAAGGATTCAGGAATTCCAGGCTCTGGTACATTCTGTCCCTTAACGATAGATTCGTAGGTTCTTACACGTCCAACAACGTCGTCAGATTTTACCGTGAGGATTTCCTGCAGGGTATGGGCTGCACCGTAGGCTTCCAGCGCCCAAACCTCCATCTCTCCAAAACGCTGGCCTCCAAACTGGGCTTTCCCGCCGAGAGGTTGCTGGGTTACAAGAGAGTAAGGACCGGTTGAACGGGCGTGGATCTTGTCGTCAACCAGGTGGTGGAGTTTTAGCATATACATGTAACCTACTGTTACCCTGTTATCGAAGTAATCTCCTGTTCGTCCGTCCTGAAGCTGGATCTTACCATCTCTGTCATAGCCTGCAAGCTCAAGGGCGTTAAATATGTCCTCTTCATTTGCACCATCAAATACAGGGGTGGCTACGTGCCAGCCCAGTTTTTTGGCCGCAAGGCCAAGGTGGACTTCCAGTACCTGACCTATATTCATACGAGAAGGTACTCCAAGAGGATTAAGGACTATTTCAAGAGGGGTTCCGTCAGGCATAAATGGCATGTCTTCTTCAGGTAAAATCCTTGAAATAACACCCTTGTTACCATGACGGCCAGCCATTTTATCTCCAACGTTTATTTTTCTTTTTTTGGCTATATAACATCTTACAAGCTCATTTACACCCGATGGAAGCTCATCGCCTTTTTCCCTGTTAAAGACTCTTATGTCAACAATGATTCCTGATTCTCCATGAGGTACTTTAAGGGATGTATCTCTTACTTCCCTGGCCTTTTCAGCAAATATTGCCCTAAGCAGCCTTTCTTCAGGAGTAATCTCGGTTTCACCCTTAGGCGTGACCTTACCTACAAGAATATCTCCTGAGTCAACCTCGGCTCCGATTCTTACAATTCCTCTTTCATCAAGATTCTTAAGGGCATCTTCACCTACGTTTGGAATATCTCTTGTTATTTCTTCAGGTCCAAGCTTTGTATCTCTTGCCTCTGACTCATACTCTTCAATATGAATGGTAGATAATCTGTCTTCCTTAACAAGTCTTTCATTTATCAGGATAGCATCCTCATAGTTATAGCCTTCCCAGGTCATAAATCCAATCAGACAGTTTCTCCCAAGGGCAACCTCGCCTAGGTCAGTGGCCGGGCCGTCTGCAACAACCTCGCCAGCCTTTAGGAATTCTCCAGCACTTACAACAGGAATTTGATTTATACAGGTTCCCTGATTTGAACGCTTAAACTTTAAAAGCTTGTATATATCGGTTGATCCATCTTCAGTTCTAATAACTACCGAGTTTGCTGAAACCTTTTCAACAAATCCGGCTCTTTTTGCTACAACAACAGCGCCTGAATCAACAGCTGATTTATATTCAATGGCTGTTCCTATTATTGGAGCTTCTCTTCTTACAAGAGGAACTGCCTGACGCTGCATGTTCGACCCCATCAAGGCACGGTTGGCGTCATCATTCTCAAGGAAGGGAATCATTGCAGTTGCAACTGATACAACCTGCTTAGGTGAAACGTCCATGAAGTCAACATCCTCCTGGGGCATCATCTGCAGGGTTCCTGCTACTGTACGACAGGTTACGCTGTCATTTATAAAGGTTCCATCCTCAGCAAGAGGCTCATTGGCCTGAGCCCTTATATAAAGGTCTTCTTTGTCTGCCGAAAGATATACTATTTCGTTTGTAACCTTGTTTGTTTTTTTGTCAACCCTTCTGTAAGGCGATTCGATAAAGCCATATTCATTTATCTTGGCATATACTGACAGGTTGTTTATTAGTCCGATGTTCGGGCCCTCTGGAGTTTCAATAGGACACATTCTCCCGTAGTGAGAATAATGAACGTCACGCACCTCAAAGCCTGCTCTATCTCTTGAAAGACCTCCCGGTCCTAGGGCAGATAGCCTCCTCTTGTGAGTAAGCTCTGAAAGAGGATTATTCTGGTCCATAAACTGGGACAGCTGGGAGGAACCAAAAAATTCCTTGATAGCCGCTGTAACAGGTCTTATGTTAATAAGGGAGTTTGGGGTAAGCTCCATGGCCTCTTGGACAGTCATTCTTTCACGAACTACTCTTTCAAGTCTTGAAAGACCAATTCTAAACTGGTTTTGCAAAAGCTCGCCAACAGAACGGATCCTTCTGTTGCCAAGGTGGTCTATATCATCTATACTTCCTATTCCGCTTAGCAGGTTGAACTGGTAGCTTACAGATGCAACTATATCCTCTATAACAATGTGCTTTGGAACAAGTCTTCTTTTGTTTTTCTTTATCAGCTGATAAAGCTCTTCATCGTCCTTAGCTTCATTTATTAATTCTTCAAGCACCAAAAAGCGAACCTTTTCTTTTATTTTAAGATCGCTGATATCAAAATTTATATGTTTTTTTATGTCAACAAATTTATTTCCGACAACTTTAACTTCTTTTTCTTCGCCATTTACAACAAATACAGCCTCAAGGCCAGTATTCTCCACTTCAATAGCCTCATCAAAGCTTAGTCTGTAGCCCTTTGGGAACATTATTTCCCCGGTCAAAGGATTAAACACATCCCTTGCCAGAACCCTGCCTGCAGCCCTGTCTGCAATTGATAGCTTTTTGTTGAACTTGTATCTTCCAACCTTGGCCAGGTCATATCTCTTCGGGTCAAAGAATAGTGAATTTATCAGTGATTCTGCACTATCAAGGGTAGGTGGTTCTCCTGGTCTGAGCTTTTTGTATATCTCTATAAGAGCTTCCTCTCTTGATGTGGTGCTGTCCTTGCCAAGAGTTGCTTCCAGCCTTTCATCTTCTCCAATCAGCTCTCTGATCATATCGTTTGTTGTATAACCAAATGCTCTGAGTAGCATTGTAATAGGCTGCTTCCTGTCTCTGTCAACCCTTACTGATACAATGTCGTTGGAGTCAGTTTCATACTCAAGCCAGGCTCCCCTGTTGGGTATAACTGTTGCTGAAATCAGCTTTTTACCGGATTTATCAATCTCTTGGGCGTAATAAATCCCCGGTGATCTTACAAGCTGACTTACAATTACCCTTTCCGCACCATTTATGATAAAGGTTCCCTTGTCTGTCATCAAAGGAAAATCGCCTAAAAATACCGGTTCTCCAGTTTCATTCTTAACTATTTTCGATCCATCTTCATCAGGTACTATTAACTTAACCCTTACCCTAAGCGGACTTGCATAGTTAACGTCTCTTTCTTTGCTTTCCTCAACGTCATACTTAGGTTCGTCTTCCAAATAGTAGTCAACAAATTCTAATCTAATATTCCCGGTATAGTCTTCAATCGGAAATACTTCTTCAAAAACTTCACGCAAGCCTTCCTCAATAAACCATTTGTAGGAATTCAGCTGCACCTCAATAAGATTTGGCAGCTCTGCGACCTCGCTAATCCTTGAAAAACTCATTCTTTCGCGTCGTCCGATTTGAATTGGATGTGGATGTGGCATTCAGATATCACCTCTCAATAATTTAAAAAGAATCAAAAATAAGCAAAACTTACCCATTTTGTTCTATTAGCATTATTGTAGTCTACCATAGCCGGCAATTTTTTTCAATATTTTTTTCAATATTACAGAAAAAAAATACAAAAGCAACTTTTTTTAATACCGTTTTAATGATATAATTAATAGTGTATTTCTATTTTTCAGTATTTATACCTGAACTTGTAATTTACTCCAGCAAATCCTTGACCTATATTAGTTCAAAGGACTACCATATACTTTTTTATTTTCAGGAGGCGGCCTTGGAAAAAAATCCGGGATATATAAAAGAAAAAGCCAATTTCGTATTTAACACTATAGATACCTATTATAAGAATCATGCTTACAAGCAGGCCCTGGCTGAAATCGAAGCAAGCCGGGACCTGCTTGGAACTGCCCTTAATGTTGGCAACCAGCTAAAGCTTAACAAAATCTACACAGCCTGCCTTGTAAAGGTTATGCAGGACACCTTTGAGGTAGACGGTAATATAAGCCTGTTTTCCGAGCTGATGGCTAAATACCACACTAACCTTGAGCTCCATGCAGACAGAAATGTTTTTCATGCCTTCCAGGACTACCTTTCACAAAAAGAAAGGCACAAGAGCTTTAAATCTCGAAATGAATATCATAACATAGACTCAGAGCCTGCCACCTCCGAGTACAGGCTGGCCTCAGATAAAAAACCTGATGCAAAAAAAATCAATGGCCGCCCCCTTGACACGGATATAGCCAAGGACTTTCTGGATTCCATTGAAAGTCCAAGCTTTAAGTTTGCTTCTTTATCAGATGACACCGGTTCAGAAGAAGAAGTTATAAAATCAAACGTAGATGTAAAAGCCATTCACGACGATTTCTTCAGCTCCATTGCTTCTCCGCAATCAAGCTCAAGGAGTGAAAGAGAGGCCAGCAAAGCCTCAAAATCTCCAGCCTCCAAATCAAGGTCTGAAAAGACAAAAACCGAGGCTGCAAAAACTGAACCTGTAAAGATTGAGGCTATAAAAACTGAGACTACAAAGATTGAAGCACCAAGGACTAAAGCTGCCCTGGATAAAACTCCCAAGGGCTCAGGCAAGAGCAAGGGCCAGGGAAGACCTGAGAAAAAAGCCTACTTGGCCTATTTGCTTATAATAGGACTCGTTGCAGCGGCTTCATATGGTGCAGTGAAATTTATTAACCTGCCAAAGGACCTTGGGGCTTCTGACCCCTCTGCTACAAACAGCCAGGAAGAGCCTAAAGACTCTTCTGATAAAGGAGAAGCCGTGCCAGCTCCAGGTCCTAAGGAGGACACCCCCGTAGAAGCTCCTGGCACAGAGAATACTCCACAAGCCAGCACCGAGGAAGCAAAGGCCAGCGAATATGTCCTGCCTTCGAGCGAAAGAGAACTAATCGATGCGGATTTTGACGGCCTTTCCAAGCAGGAGGTTCGCCTGGCAATAAATGAAATGTTCGCCAGATACGGATGGAATTTTGGAGGTAATGGAGACCTTTTTGACTACTTCTCTCAAAAGAGCTGGTACAAGCCAGATATGTCGCTTACCTCATCCACCCAGGCTGAAAGCAAATTCAGTGCAGTCGAAAGAATAAATCTTCAGATTATCCTGGCAAAATTCAGGTCTATGTAGACCTCCTCTTATTCTGGCAGATATCTGGCCTTGTATTCTTTTTTTAGCATGGACATAAGGTTGAAGTTGTTATAGACTCCATCCTTAAAGCCAGCCTCCCTTGCTACCCCTTCATTTACAAAGCCCATCGTTTCATATATTTTTTTAGCAGGGTTACCATCAAGATAATCAAGGGTGACCCTGTTTAAATTAAGCTCAATAAAGCAGTATTTTAAAAGAACTACCATTAGTGCAGTACCAATACCCTTATTCCTGTCACTTTCATCTCCTATATATATCCTTGTTATATCTATGGATGAGGTGTTTTTGTCATATCTGCTTAAAAAGGCCCTCCCTACTATTTTCTTTCCATAATATACAGCAAAGTCTCTGCTACTATCATCATTTTCCCTTTGGATAAACTCCCTTATACTATCCTCCATGGATCTACCCTTTGAAATACTCAGGTACTTTATAACCTCGTCTATATTTTCCCACCTATTAAAGGCCTGGCAGTCATCAAATACTGCCTTTTTAATCTCTACCATTGCAACCCACCTTCTCTAAACTCATCAAGTATATTTTTAGCCACATTATCCCAGGAGAAGTCCTCCCCCTTCAAATACCCCCTGTTTATCTTGCCCCCCCTTAAAAGCTCAATCTGCTCAAGTATCCCACCGGCAAGCCTGTCCTCGAAATCAGGCAAATCTGCTTCAACTGGCCTATCAGGGTCAAGCATTTTTGGGAGATCAATAAAAACGAAATGATGGTCATCCAGCTTCTCGTTTATATGCCTTTTTATTCCCGATGTATTTGTCACAACAACAGGCAGACCACAGGCTGCTGCCTCTATGCACACAAGAGCCAGCCCCTCATAGTAGGATGGAAGGACAAATATATCCGATCTATTGAAAAATTCCGCCAATTCTTTATGGTTCATCTGCCCAAGGAAGTTGACCCTGTGGAGGGATTCCTCTGCTTTATTTTTTATCTCCCAGTATTCTTCAATGTCGCTGGGATTCCCTGCCAGGTTGAGCTCTATCTTGTAGTCCTTGATTTTATTTATTGCGTTTAACAGAGCGACAAGCCCCTTGGCCTTCGAAATTTTACCTGCGTAGGCAAGCCTTATAAGGTCTTGGTCAAAATCACTATGGTCATTGTCGCCCAGGTAAAATACTTCCGAATTAAAGCCGTTTCCAATTACCTTGATATCGTTGAGAGAAAGCTTAAATAGCGATGCTATATCGTTTTTTTGCTCATCCTGAAGGGCAAATATCTGCTTAGCCCCTCCAAGAGTCTTTATTATTCTATTCCTTTCAAGCTTGTTTGTATAAAGCTGCCTAAGGTCAGTCCCATGACAAACAAGACCCAGCTTTTCTCCCCCAAAATTTTCAATAAATAAGGCCGCAGCCAGATATAGGTGGTGGCAAATTACAAGGTCGGGCTTAAACTCGCTCAGGGCCATTTCCATAAGCCTTACAAAGGTTTTTTCGTATACTTCAAGCTCCAGGCTGGTCATATCCCTGTATCTTCTGGATTTGTATGGCATTACATCGCTCATCCCAAAAATATCAAAGGGCATTTCCTCCGAATTAAAATACAGGGGGTATATCTTTAAGTCTTTAATAGATTCCTTGAATTCATATAGATTTACTTCATTTTTATCATCAGCACATATAAGAGCCTGAACTGCTCCTAACCTGTCAAAGGACTTCATGAGTTCGCTTAGATAAATGCCACTGCCTGTCGATGACGGTTTTTGGGCTATGATATTTAATATTTTCATAGGCCTCCTTTATCCCTACTTATGGTAGGTTTCGTTATTGTTAATTTTGAAGGCCCTATATATCTGCTCCAATAGAATAACCCTGAAAAGCTGGTGGGGGAAGGTCATCTTGCTGAAGCTAAGCTGCAGGTTGGCTCTTTTTAAAAGCTCTGGCCCAAGCCCAAGGCTGCCTCCAATAACAAAGGTTATACTGCTTGTTCCATAGAGTGTTTTTTCTTTTATGAGATCTGCAAACTCTGTTGAGCTGATATGCTTTCCATCTGGTGACATGGCAATCACAAATTCACTGTCTTCTATTTTAGATAAAATTGCTCCAGCCTCCTCCGCCTTTGTTTTTTCTTCGTCCTTTGCCGAAGCCTTATCAGGCAGCCTTGATTCCGCAAGCTCAATTACATTTAGCCTTACAAAGCGGCCAAGCCTTTTTGAGTACTCCTCTACAGCAGTTTTCAAATAATTCTCTTTTAATTTTCCAATTGCAATAATTTTAATATTCATTGTCCTCATACTCCGGTTCATAAAGGTCTTCTTCATAATCATATTCAAAGTTTTTTTGATTTCTCGTATACTCTGAGTCTTTTCGCCTTAGGGTCTCATCCTCCCCTTTGTCCCTGTAGTCCGGCTCCAGGTTTTTTTCTTTTAAGTAGTCTATATATCTATCAATATGTCTTTCAATGTCCTTGTTCTTCTCCATTACAACCTCCTACTTAATTATATCACAGGCAAAGCCTGGTATTAGAGACATTTATTCTGAAAACGTTTACAAAAAATATTGGACAAATTATAAATTTTCTAACATTTGCTATACATTATACCCACTTTGGGTTAAAATTAAAGTAATAAATATTTTGGAGGTTAAGATGAAAATACAATTACTGGACAATTTGTCCCAAATAACGGATTTTGATTCGTATGTTATCCCCTTTACATCAACAATCCAGCTTCAGGATTTGTTTGACGAGAGCTTCAGCGACCTTCTCTCTCCTTACCTGAGCTCAGAGCTTTTTGAAGGAAAAAAAGAGCAGATCTACTCCTTCACTACCTTCCTTGCCAATTCCTCAAAGCAGGTTAATGTTGTACTTGCAGGTCTTGGAGAGGCCGAAAAAATTGATAGTGATATTATAATGAATACCTTTGGCAAGGCTGTAAAAGCCCTTCAGGATTTAAAGGCAAAAAACCCGGTTTTGATTTTAGAAAATGTATCCAGCGAAATGCACAGGCTTGAAAGCCACCTTAAGGCCTTTAAAGCCATGTATCTTGCAGAATATGCCTTTGATAAGTACCTTACTGAAAAGGTTCATAGGCTGGATAAGCTTTTTGTATTTACCAAGTATCAGGATGCTGATAAGTGTCTCAAAAGAGCCCAAATGCTTTCTGATAACATAATTATTGCAAGAAACGTTGTAAACGAGCCCGCCAATATAATCAAGCCCGACTCCCTGGCTGCTTATGCAGCTGAGGTTCTTGATGGTCTTCCTGTTGATGTCAAAATTAAAAATAAGGCTGAAATCGAAAAGCTGGGCATGAAGGCGTTTTTGGCTGTTGGTCAGGGGTCTGCCGCAGAGCCTAGACTGATAGTTATGACCTATAAGGGAGATCCAGGTTCAGATGAAAGGCTTGCTCTGGTTGGTAAAGGCCTTACCTACGATAGCGGCGGCTATTCAATCAAGCCAACAGACTCAATGAAAGAAATGAGGCATGACATGGCTGGATCTGGAGCTGTAATTGGAGCCATTAAAGCCATAGCTGAGGCCAAGCTTAAGATAAACGTTGTAGCCATTGTTGCTGCATGCGAAAACATGATTTCTGGAAGCTCCTATCTGCCTGGCGATGTGATTGGTACCCTAAACGGAAAGACTGTTGAAATAGTAAATACTGATGCAGAGGGAAGGCTGACCCTTGCAGATGCAGTTACCTATGCTATAAGAAATGAAAAGGCAAGCGCTGTTGTTGATATAGCAACTCTTACAGGAGCAGTCCTCGTAGGCCTTGGGACCAAATATGCCGGAGTTATAACTAATGACGAAGATTTTTACGAAAAATTTGAAAAAGCCTCTAAGATATCCTCTGAAAAAATCTGGAGACTACCTTATGATGACCAGATAAAGGAGTATAATAAATCCAAGCGGGCTGACCTTAAAAACTCTGGAGGCAGGTTTGCCGGCTCATCAACAGCAGGGGCCTTTATCGGAGAATTTGCCGAGGATATACCATGGGTACATGTTGATATCGCAGGTACTTCAGATGTTGGCGAGGATAACCCCTACTGCAGACTTGGCGCAACAGGCTATGGAGTTGAGCTCCTCTTTACTCTTGCATCAATCATGTAGACCTTAAAATGCCCCTACCACTATAAAAAGTAATCCCAGGAGCGACTTATCTCTCCCGGGATTACTTTTTATTATTTTTTTCTACCGACATTTGTACGCACAGGGTCTCCATTTTTCCGTTTTTGACCTTAAAGTACTTAGCTATATCCTTATATTTTGGATCATCTATGTCTACATCATGGTTGTCAAAGCTGAGGTAGCTGTCCTTTACAGGTACAAAGCCAAGCTTGTCGTAGCACTTCATGGCCCTCTTGTTATACATCCCAACATAGAGGGTCATTTTTTTGTAGCCAAAATCTCCAAAAAACCAGGCCAGCATTTTTGAAATAGCAGCTTGTCCTACTCCCATATTTTGATAAGAGGGCCTTATTATTATCCCCATTTCGCCTGATTTTGCTATGGGATTTAATTTTCTTATAGCAATGTATCCAACGACCTTTTCCTCATCAATGATGGCAAGGCAGATTTTACCATACCTGGTCTTGCTATTATACCAGATTCTTTGCTCTCTTTTGTTATAACGGGGAAAGCTATAGTCAGAAAACAAGGGGTCTTTATTTTCCTCCCATAAGACCATCTGCTCCAAATCCTGTAATTTGAGATTCCTAAGCTGGATATCCATCTACCTGCTCCTGTAATCTATTGCTACATCCTTGAAAAGCTGGTACTGACCAAGCCATGTGAGCGGAACTGTCCCAACCTCCCCATGTCTGTGCTTTGCTATGATAACTTCTGTTATATTTTTCTGCTCCGAGTCCTTGTGGTAGTAGTCATCCCTGTACAAGAACATTACCAGATCTGCATCCTGCTCAATGGCTCCCGATTCCCTAAGGTCTGAAAGCATTGGCCTGTGGTCTGATCTAGCCTCAGGGGCTCTGGAAAGCTGGGATAAGGCTACAACCGGGCATTCTAATTCCTTGGCAAGTACCTTAAGGGACCTGGATATTTTTGATATCTCCTGCTGCCTGCTTTCTGTTTTTGCATCCCCCTCCATAAGCTGGAGATAGTCAATCAGAACAAGATCCAGACCTTTTTCTACCTTGAGCTTTCTGCACTTAGACCTTAGCTCATTGGCAGTGATGCCTGGAGAATCATCAATATATATATCCGTGTTCATCATTATGTGACCGCCCTGGGTTATCTTTGGCCAGTCCTCATCCTCCATTGTTCCTGTTTTTAGCTTGTTTAGCTCAACACGGCCGGCTGCTGCAATCATTCTTTGAATAAGCTGCTCCTTGCTCATTTCAAGGTTAAAGATGGCAACCTTAGCCTTGTTTTTTGTGGCTGCGTTCTGAGCAATATTGAGACTAAAAGCGGTTTTTCCCATGGCAGGCCTCGCCGCTATCAATATAAGGTCTGTTTTTTGCAGACCTCCAAGCTTCCTGTCAAGGTCGCTGAAGCCGGTTGTAAGTCCGGTAAGCTTGTCCTTGCGGGTATAAAGATCCTGAAGCATTTCAAAGGTATCAAATACAACCGAGTCTATATGGACAAGCCCTCTAGTATCCTTTGTCTGGGCTACATCAAAAACAACCTTCTCTGCTCTTTCAAGCACATAACCTATTTCAAGCTCCGTATTATAGCAGTTTTGGATAGTTTCCGTAGAGGCATTAATAAGCTTTCTAAGGGTTGACTTGTCCTTTACAATCTTGGCATAAGCCATAATATTTTCGCTAAAGTCAGGAGCTGTTGCCAAATTGGTAAGATACGATATACCTCCGGCTCTTTCAAAAACCCCTCTGTTTTTTAGGATGTCCGTCAAAGTGATAAGGTCAACGGGCTCTTGCTTCCTAAAAAGGCTGAGCATTGCATCATAAACCTCAGCATTTTGCTCTGCATAAAAATCTTCCTTGGCGAGTTCGTCTGCGACTATAATCAGGAGGTCTTTGTCCAAGAGGATACTTCCAAGTACCGACTGCTCCGCCTCAATAGAATAAGGTATAGTTTTACCTTCAAGCATTTTTAACTCCTATTTATCTTTTTCCTTAACCTCAACAGTAACCTTTATTGCTACTTTTGGGTGAAGCTTTATTTCTACTTCTGTTGCTCCCAGGGTCTTTATAGGCTCGTTTAGGCTTATCTTTCTCTTATCCACTTCAACACTAGCTTGTTTGTGAAGCTGGTCAGCAATATCCTTTGAGGTAATAGCTCCAAACAGCCTTCCGCCTTCTCCTGCCTTGGTATATATAGTTAGCTTTATATCCTTAATTCTGTCGCCAAGACTAACCGCTGCTTCTTCCTCTCTCTGAGCATTTATTTCCTTGGCCTTTTCCTGTTGGTTGAGCTCATTTACGTTTACAGCACTAGCTTCCTTGGCAACTCCCTTTGGCAAGAGAAAATTTCTTGCATAGCCATCGCTTACTTCCCTTATTTCGCCTTTTTTAGCTGTTCCTTTTACATCCTTTAAAAATATTACTTTCATTTTTTTATCGTCTCCTTTAAATATATTGAGATTTGTTCCTCTACCTTATCAATTGCATCCTCCATACTGATGTCCCTCATCTGGGTAGCTGCGGTTTCCATATGGCCACCACCTCCTATTTTCTCCATTATAACTTGAACATTTATTCTGCCCAGAGATCTGGCACTAACCTGGATTTCTCCTGTATCATCCTCTGCCAAAACAAAGGAGGCCTGGATACCCTTTAGGTTCAAAAGCTCATCAGCAACCTTAGAAGCAAAGAGCTGGGGGTTTTTGACCCTTTCATCAAAATATGTTATCGCAACTATATCATCTATAACCTTAGCCTTGCTCATTGCACCAAGCTGGATTATATAGGTATCCATGTCCCCCTGGAAAAGGGTTTTTACCGCAACAGTGTCTGCTCCGTATTTTCGCAGAAAAGCAGCTGCCTCAAAGGTCCTGACTCCTGTTTTAAAGGTAAAGTTTTTTGTGTCAAGCTGGATTCCTGCAAGAAGGGCTTCTGCAACCGTTGGGTTTACATGCTGTTTATCCTGGATATATTGGATAAGCTCTGTAACCATTTCACTAGTCGAGGAAACATAGGTTTCATGATATACAAGAGTTGCATTTTCAACAAACTCTTCAGCTCTTCTGTGGTGGTCAATTACAACAATCTTGTCTGCCAGCTTCACTATCTCAGGATATTCTGTAAGAGATGGCTTATGGGTATCCACAATAACCAGAAGAGTCGAAGGCTTTAAAAGCTCCTTTGATTTTTCCCTTGTTACAAAAATTTCTTTATACTGGGGATTATCTATTATCCTTTGATATAAGATATCTATGGATGAGTTTGGCTGTTCAAGCACTATTTTGGCTTCCTTCTTAAGGATCTGGGAAATAGCAACTACCCCCAG
>JBDHVO010000006.1:0-16462 GCA_039809675.1 Proteocatella sp. | reverse complement strand
ATCAAGATTGGCCCAGTTTTATGAGAGGGCAGGCTATGTTGATACCCTTTGCGGAGAGGAAGGCTCTGTAACCATTATAGGAGCAGTATCTCCCCCGGGAGGCGATTTTTCGGAGCCTGTAACAGAAAATACAAAGAGATTTGTAAATGCGTTTTTGGCTCTTGATAAAAAGCTCGCCTATTCAAGGCACTATCCTGCAATAAGCTACCTCAACAGCTACAGCGGTTATTCAAAATCCCTTGAGGACTATTACTCCCAGGAGGTATCAGAGGAGCTTCTGTCAGTAAGGGACAGGATGATGATGGTTCTCGGCGAGGATGACAAGCTTAACTCGGTTGTTCAGCTGGTTGGTGAGGACGTACTGCCTGATGACCAAAGGATCACCATAGAAATAGCCAAGGTTATAAAAAAAGGCTTTTTGCAGCAAAATGCCATGCACAAGGAGGATACCTTTGTTCCTTTGAAAAAGCAGTTTGAAATGCTCAAGCTCATAGACCACCTTAATATGAGGGCTAAGGAAGCCAACAGCAAGGGGATAGGCCTTTCAGAAATCAAAAACCAGGACATATTCGATGATGTTATAAAAATGAAATATACTGTGCCAAATACAGACCTTTCAAAAATTGATGAACTCAAATTCAAAATCGACACCTACTACGATGAGCTTATTGTAAGGTATTCTCAAAGAAAGGATGTGATTTAGGTGCAGGGAAAAGAATATTTAAAACTCGACAGGGTTAAGGGAGACCTGATCTTCCTTGAAGAGGTTGAAAATTCCTCCTATGGAGAAATCCTTGAAATCTCTATGGCTAATGGTAAAAAAAGAGAAGGCAAGGTTGTAGCAGTTGAAGGAGACAAGGTTATAGCCCAGGTTTTCCAGGGAACTCAGGGTGTATCTACTGAGAACGTATCAGTAAAATTCACAGGCAAGCCTCTGGAAATCCCTTTATCCTTAGATATCCTGGGAAGAAGCTTCAACGGCTTAGGTCAGCCCTATGATGGAGCAGGCCAGATATACTCCACCAGAAGGTTCAATGTGAATGGAAGACCTATGAACCCTGTAGCAAGGGCCTATCCGAGAAATTATCTTGAAACTGGAGTATCTGCAATAGATACCCTGATGACCCTTATAAGGGGGCAAAAGCTGCCAATATTCTCCGGTAACGGAATCAGCCACAATGAGCTGGCAGCCCAAATTGTAAGACAGGCCTCTGTAAGAGGGGAAGACAATGAAAAATTTGCCATAGTTTTTGGAGCTATGGGGATAAAGCATGATGATGCCGACTACTTTATAAAATCCTTTGAGGGCTCAGGAGTTCTCCAGAGGGTTGTTATGTATATAAATCTGGCAGATGATCCCGTTATTGAAAGGATTACAACTCCAAGGTGCGCCCTCACAGCGGCAGAGTACCTTGCCTATGAGGAGGGGATGCATGTGCTTGTTATCCTGAGTGATATGACTAGCTACGCAGAAGCCCTGAGGGAGATATCATCAGCCAGGGAGGAGGTTCCCAGCCGAAAGGGATATCCAGGATACCTATACTCCGACCTTGCCACCATATATGAAAGGGCAGGTATGATAAAGGGTAAGAGCGGATCTGTAACACTTATTCCGATTCTGACAATGCCCAATGATGATATCACCCACCCTATTCCTGACCTTACAGGCTATATAACTGAAGGCCAGATAGTAATGTCAAGGGAGCTCCAGCAAAAGAACATCTATCCGTCAATAAACGTTCTGCCATCGTTATCAAGGCTTATGAAGGATGGTATAGGGGGGAAACACACAAGGGATGACCATGAGGAGCTATCCTCCCAGTTGTTTGCTTCCTATTCAAGGGTTCAAGATGTCAGGGCTCTGGCCCAGATAATAGGCGAGGATGACCTCTCAGAGATAGACCAAAGGTTTATGCAATTTGGAAAAGCTTTTGAAGGCCAGTTTCTAAACCAGAAGCAAAATGAAAAAAGAACCATAGAGGAATCTTTGGATATTGGCTGGGAAATCATACGAATCCTGCCTGTGCAGGAGCTTGACAGATTGTCGCCGGAGATGATAGAGAAATACTATTAGAAGGAGGCTTGAAAAATGGAAAATCAATTTACTCCTACTAAAGCAAATCTAATAAAGGCCAAAGAAAATCTGACCTTCAGTATCAACGGCTATGCCCTTTTGGATAAAAAAAGAACTGTCCTTATAAGAGAAGCCATGGAGCTAATGGACAGGGCAAGACTAATCCAAGAAAGAGTCAGGACAGAATTCAAGGAAGCCTATGATGCCCTTGAAATCGCCAACATAACCCTTGGGGTAAACACTGTATCAGATGTGGCCGTTTCTATAGATAATGACGAGGATTTTGATATCCTGCACAGGAGCGTGATGGGGCTTGAGCTGCCGGAGGTTATGTATCAGAGGAAGACAAAATCTGACCCCTCGTATGGCTTTTACAGGACCAATGTGGCTCTTGATAAGGCAGTAAAAAAAATGCTTGACCTTAGGTATCTTGTATATGAGCTGGCAGAGCTGGAAAATGCTATGTATATGCTGGGGCTTGAAATTAAAAAAACTGCCAAAAGAGCTAACGCTCTGGATAAAATCCAAATCCCAAGATACAAGGCTGCAGTAAAATATATAACCGATGTCCTGGAGGAAAAAGAAAGAGAAGACTTCTTCAGGCTAAAAAAGGTTAAGAGCAAGAAAACTGGAGATTTATAAAATTCGTAATAAGCTGGAGCAAAAGCTCCAGCTTTTTTATTTGGCCCTCTGGGCATATTTTACCTCTTGAGATTTTTTTTGATTTGCATTAATCTATAGGTAGCAGCAAAAAAATAATGAAGGAGATTATTATGAGCAGATTAATTGAAAGATTCAAAAGCTATATCGCAATCGACACCATGAGCAATCCCAAAAGTGACACTGTGCCAAGCTCCAAAAGCCAGCTTATACTGGCAGAAAAGCTCTACGAGGAATTAAAGGAGATAGGCCTAAAGGCAAGGATGGATGACAAGGGCTATGTGTACGGGGAGCTTGCGTCCAATTCAAGCAAGAGCTTTCCAAGCATAGGCTTTATTGCTCATATGGATACAAGCCCGGCTCTAAATGGTGAGTGCAAAAATCCCCAGATAGTGAAATATGAGGGAGGGGATATAAGACTAAACGATGAATTTTCTATAAGGGTAGACGAATTTCCCTACCTTGAAGGCCTAATAGGAAAGACCATAATAACAACTGACGGAACAACTCTTTTGGGGGCAGACAACAAGGCAGGAATAGCGGAAATCCTTGATGCTTTGGAATATCTTGTCAATAACCCAGATATCGAGCACGGCAGAGTTCTTGTAGGCTTCACTCCTGATGAAGAAATTGGAAGAGGAGCAGACCACTTTGATGTTGAAGGCTTTGGTGCTGACTTTGCCTACACAATAGATGGAGGACCGGTAGGAGAGCTGGAATACGAAAATTTTAACGCCGCATCCGCACTAATAAAGATCCAGGGCAAAAGCGTCCACCCGGGTACAGCCAAAAACACCATGGTAAACTCTATATCGGTTGCCATGGAGCTGGATGCCATGCTGCCAAAGGACCAAAGGCCAGAATATACTCAAGGCTATGAGGGATTTTTTATGCTAAACGAGCTTGAAGGCACAATAGATGCTACAAGCATGGACTATATTATAAGAGACCATGATATGGGCAAATTCCAAGCCAAAAAGCAGCTAATGACCGAGGTGGTAGATTTTATAAATAAAAAATACAACAATATAGCAGACCTTGAAATAAAAGACTCCTACTACAACATGAAAGAGAAGATTCTTCCAAGAATGGAAATAATAGACCTTGCAAAAAGGTCTATGGAAAAGCTGGGCATAGAGCCTCTGATAAAGCCGATCAGAGGGGGAACGGATGGGTCAAGACTATCCTATATGGGGCTGCCTTGCCCAAATATTTTTACAGGAGGGGCCAACTTCCACGGAAGGTTTGAAATGATCCCAATAGAAGATATGGAGCTGGCATCAAGACTGATTGTAGATATTATTACAAGTGCAGCCGATTAAGCCAAGGGGCTGGGCTGGTTACGAGGGCAGACTTAATCTTAAATAAAATAATATTCGGAATATATCGAACAATAAAGCGAAAAAAAGACTGAAACTGGTCTTTTTTTTGCTTTATCTCTTAAGTTTTCGAATTAAAAGGCGAAATAGTATTGTAGTTATTTTGTAATGGAATTTAGCTTTAAAAATAACTAAAATTCCACATGCAAGCAGGAGGACTTGCTTGCAAAGCATAAATTATAATTGTTAAGGAGAAAGAAGTGAAAAAAGGATTTCGAAGGAGTAGCATAAGGACAAGGCTTTTAATAGTGCCTATGCTCGTAATTTTGGCTGCAATAGCTGCTATGAGTGTAATATCAGGAAAAGCGGCGGAGGATGCCCTGCTCAAGCAGATGGAGATAGACAGTGAAATGCTGACAAAGCAGATAATACAAAGGATGGATGCCAGCCAGGACTATATTTCCTCAGTAAACAGCAATTTAGATGAAAAAATAAAATATGCCACCAAGGCAGTTTCAGACATGGGGACAAGTGTAAGTAATGAAAGACTTATAAAATTAAGTAAAGACCTTGGAATCTTTGAGCTGAATTATTTTAACAAGGAGGGGGTAATAGTCTACTCCAACCTGGCTGAAAATATAGGCTGGCACCCTGATAGCGACCACCCGCTGAATGCCTTTTTCCACAGTAATGAAAAAGAGCTGGACGAAGAAATAAGAAAAAGTGCTGTAAGTAATGACTATGTAAAATATGAAGCCATCAAGATTTCCGGTGGGGGCATGATCCAGACAGGAGTAAATGCCAACTACATACAGGAGCTGACTGAAGAATTCAGCACTCAAAATCTGATCAACACTCTTGCAGAAGATGGAAAAATAGTCTATGCCCTCTTTATTGACAAAAACCTTACAGCTGTAGCCCATAGTGACGGCACCAGGGTAGGTCTTGATCTTTCCAACGATGAGGCCAGCATATCGGCCGTTGTAAACAAAAAGCCCCATTCCTCTCGCTTTATGTACCAGGACAAAATTCCAACCTACGATGTAATCTATCCGGTTGAAATAAACGGTGAGCATATTGGAGCTATTGATATAGGTTTTTCGATGGAGGACGTAAACGCAGCAGCAGCCAGTAGCTCTAACACCATAAGGGCCTTTGGGGTAGCCATGGTAGCAGTTCTTGTTCTCATACTTTTCTTTGCCTCCAACTACGCCATCAAAATTGTTAACAGGTTAAAAAGCCAGATGAACGAAATGGCTCAGGGGGATTTTGTCCTGAAGGAGTCAGACAAGATAAAGACTGCCAACGATGAGTTTGGCGAAATTGTAAAAGCAGTAGCTACCATGAAAACCTCAGTCAGAACTGTTCTTGAAAATGTTATAGATAAATCCCACTCTCTTGCTTCCCAAGCTGAAGAAATGACTACTACAACAAGGCAGTCAGCCATAGCTGCTGACCAGGTGGCCAAGGCTGTTGAGGATATTGCAAGGGGGAGTGCAGTTCAGGCCTCTGATACAGAGACAGGCTATACGGCAGTGAGACTTCTTTCGGATATTGTTGGTAATAATACAAGCGAAATAAACAACCTGGAGGAGTCGGCTTCAACAGTAAATGCTCTTAAGGAAGAGGGGCTGGACCTAATAGAAAATCTTGTTCAAAACACAGTAGAAAATGCAAAATCTTCTGCTGAGGTCCAAAAAATTATAGAAGAAACCAATGCAAATGCAGGAATGATTGAGGTTGCCAACGAAAGAATCAAAAGCATAGCCAGCCAGACAAATCTCCTTGCTCTCAATGCCAGCATAGAGGCTGCAAGAGCAGGGGAGGCAGGCAGGGGCTTCTCTGTTGTGGCAGATGAAATAAGAAAGCTTGCTGAGGAATCGAATAAATTTGCAGACGAAATAGGGCTGATAATTGCAGGTCTTACAGCTAAGACCTCTATGGCAGTAGCCACCATGGAGCAGGCAAGCAGGATTGTCGGCGAGCAGGAAGTAAGTGTAAAGTCGACAAGTCAGAAGTTTAATGGAATAGCTGATGCGCTCAACGATATGAAAAGAGCAATGGATATAGTAAGCAGGTCAAGTGAGGATATGAATGAACAGAACACAAAGCTGAACAGAATTATTGAAAACCTCTCTGGTATATCCCAGGAAAGTGCTGCCAACTGTGAAGAAGTATCCGCTTCAATGGAACAGCAGGCTGCTGCAATAAACCAGATATCAAACTCCAGTGATGAGCTGGCCAATATAGCTGAGGACCTGAATGTCCTAATGGCAGGCTTTAGTATATAAGGCAGGAGAACTTTTTTGTTTTTGCTTGACAAAAGGCTTTTGCTCGTGTATCATATCCAAAACAAGTAAATAATTACCTCGCTTTAGGTGAAGGTTAAAAGTTAAAAAAGACCTGTTCGCTGGTCTTTTTTTGTACACTTTTGCCGTATAGAGCCCGTTTTGGACAACTTCATATTTAAAATTTTCAGCTTGTGGGAGGCTACAAAAAATATTGCAAGGAGGTACATTATGGAAAGCAATGTAGTAAACCAAGAATCAGGCTCTGTTTTTAAAAGAGAAATTGGAGTCTTTGGTGGTATTAGTATTATTGGCGGGATCATGGTAGGCTCAGGCATTGTTTACCTGGGCTCCTATGTTCTTATGAGGACTCAAATGAGCCTGGGCTTAGCCCTTTTATGCTGGATTATCGGAGGGCTTGTATCCCTGCTGGGGGGTTTGTGCTTTGCAGAGCTAGGGGCAGCAAGACCTGTTGCAGGCGGAATGACTGTATATCTGAATGAGGCCTATCATCCTCTGGTTGGTTTTTTGTGTGGCTTTTCCAGCTGGCTGGTATCTGGGCCAGGCTCTATATCTGCAGTGGCTATTGCCCTGCCAACGACTCTCAAGGCATATTTTGATCTTGGTGATGTAGCTATAAAGATGATTGCTATCGGTCTTATAATAATTCTCACTCTTTATAATTATTTCGGAGTAAAGCAGGCTTCTATTTTACAAAATGTGTCAATGGTGGCAAAATTAATTCCAATTATAATTATAATGTTCGCAGCCTTGATTTTTGGCAAGGAAACCCCGGACCTAAGCCTTATAAGCACATCGGCGAATCAAAGTAGCATATCAAGTATAATAGGCATGATAGCCTTTGCTACTGTGGCTACCCTTTGGGCCTATGAAGGATGGACAAACCTTAACACAGTTGCAGAGGAAATGAAGAATCCAAAAAGAAACCTCCCCCTGGCCATTATTATTGCAATCGGCGGAATAACGGTTCTTTACACCCTCTTTAACTATGCAATCTATAGGGCCCTGCCTTATGATCAGATTGTCAGCTTTATAGAGAACGGCAACTATTACCTGGGTACAGAGGTGGCAAAATTAATGCTTGGAGATATAGGGGGCACTCTGGTAATAACAGGGATGGCAGTGTCTATGTTTGGGTCTTTAAATGGAATGGTTCTAGCTTTTCCAAGAACCTATTACGCTATGGCGAGGGAGGGTCATTTTTTTAAAGCCTACCGGTATATACATCCAAGGTACAAGGTTCCTTCAGTATCTCTTGTTGGTCAGGGGATTATTGCGATTATCCTTGTAATGTTCAGAAACTTGGATCAGCTGACCTCAATGGTAGTTTTTATGGGCATGTTCTTCAATGTTCTGGTAGTTTTTTCTGTGTATATTTACAGAAAAAAATACCCTGATATGGAAAGACCCTATAAAATGTGGGGCTACCCTGTAACGCTAGGGATTACCCTTTTGCTTTTTGTGGGACTTATGATTAATACCTTTATAGAAGACCCTGTAACAGCATTAATTGGGTGTGTAGTTCCCCTCATTGGGACAGTATTTTACTTTATTTTCAACCGCAAATTAAAGGAGGCAAGATAATGGCAAGACTCTTTATAAATGGAAACATCCATACCATGGAAAAAAATAGACAGACAGCAGAGGCTTTTATTGTTGACGGGGACAGCTTTGTCTTTGTTGGAGACAAGGAGGGAGCAAATGCCTTTATAAATGAAAACTACGAGGGTCAGGCATTTGAAGCTACAGATTTGGCAGGTCGCCTGGTAATACCTGGCCTTATAGACTCCCATATGCATTTTATTCCCTATGCACAGAGCATAAAGAGTGCAATCCTCTCAGGGAGCAAAAGTGTTGAGGAGATAAAGGAAAGGATGAAGGCCCACCTAAAGAGCAATCCGCCCAAGGAAGGGGCCTGGCTCCAGGGAGAAGGCTGGAACAATGACTATTTTGAGGGAGAAAACAGGTTTCCTGACAAGCATGACCTCGATGAGGTCAGCACGGATATGCCGGTGATCACCTTTCGGGCATGTATCCACATTGCAAGCCTCAACACGAGGGCTCTGGAGCTTCTCAATATTAACAGGGAAACAGCCCCGGCATATGGAGACCTGGTAGATCTGATGGACAATGGAGACCCAAGCGGGATAATCAAAGAAAATCTGATTGAACTGGCTATCAAGGCGAAAAATGCATATAGTCTTGAAAGTCTGAAGGATCTTATTTTGTCGACCCAGAATGATTTTGCAGAGCAGGGACTCACATCAATCCATAGCGACGATATTGCAGCTCTTCCCGGTCATGATTATGAGCTTTTGATAAGAGCCTTTCATGAGTTAGACCAAGAAGGCAGGTTGAAAGTGAGGATCAGTCAACAGTGCAGGTTTGAAAATATTGATCAGATGAAGGAATTTATGGCAAAATATCCACCAGGCTGGGGCAATAAATTCAGGCTCACCAGTATTAAGTCCTTCACAGACGGGTCTTTGGGAGCCAGGACTGCCCTTCTTAGAGAGCCCTATGCAGATGATCCTTCAACAAGAGGCATCCAGATGATTTCCCAAGAAGACTTAGATGAGCTTGTATATTTGGCAGACAGCCAGGGTTATCCGGTTGCAGTCCATGCTATTGGGGATAAGGCAATTGAAATTGTCCTTAATGCTGTAGAAAAAACAAGGAAGGCAACAGGAAATTCAAGTATTAGGCACGGAATAGTCCATTGTCAGATTACAGATGAAGCCCTTCTTGAGAGAATAAAAGACCTGGAGCTGATAACCTATATCCAGCCCATCTTTATAGATTACGATATGAACATTGTAGAAAGCCGGGTAGGACCAGATCTTGCAAAAACCTCCTACGCATGGAAAACCATGGTTACTAAGGGCATCCATGCCTCCTTTGGTAGCGACTGCCCTGTAGAATCCTTCAGGACAATGGATACAATTTTTACAGCTGTCAGTCAGAAAAATATTAGTGGAAAAGAGAAAAGAGTTTTCCATGAGGATCAAAGATTGACAATGGACCAGGCCCTATATTGCTATACTATGGAGGGAGCCTACGCTTCTTCAGAAGAAAATATCAAGGGCAGCATTTCACCAGGTAAGCTGGCAGATTTTATAGTCCTTGATACAGACATCTTCACGATCAAAGATCAGGAGGATATTTTAAAAACCAAGGTAAGTCAGACCTACTTATCAGGGGATTTGATTTTTGAAAGATAGGGAAGAAGGTCCTTGGATTAGGAAGCAGAGAATGAAAAACCAGAGGATAAGCCGCCTCTGGTTTTGTTCTCTATAAGGATAATTCTTGGTCAATATGTTTATCGACAGAAGGCTATTCATACCTTAGGGCGTCGATCGGGTCGAGCTTGGCCGCCTTGTTGGCTGGATAAATCCCAAAAAACACACCCACCATGGCAGAAAAACCAACGGTGCCCAGGACTATAGCAGGGGTTATAGGAGTCGGGATATCAAGCCAGATGGCTACTCCTATAGATGCGGCAACTCCAAGCAGAGCTCCAATAGCTCCCCCAAGGGCAGATATTATCATAGATTCAATGAGAAACTGGGTAAGGATGTCTTTTTTTCTTGCACCAAGAGATTTTCTGATTCCAATCTCCCTTGTACGCTCTGTAACAGAAACTAGCATAATATTCATTATCCCTATGCCGCCTACAAGGAGAGAAATACCGCCTATAGCAGCAATTGCAAGAGAAAGAGTGCCCAGCATACTGTTTATAAGAGCCTGCTGGCCTTCAACTGTCTGGGTGGTATAAAAATCTTCCTCTAAATCCTTGGTTTTTTCCAGGTATCTTACAATATCCTGGCTGATTTTTTCCACATCCTTTGAATATTCATCCTTTATTTTAAACTGAATATGGGACATTTCTTGTATAGCAGTGTTGTACAGGCTATAGGGAGTGTAGAGGTTGGTGTTTGACATCCCTATCATATTAGTAAAGAGACTGTCCTCGACCTCATAAACACCAACTATGGTTACGTAGGTGGGCATGCTCTCTACGGTAATCCTGACCTCCTGGCCAACGGGGTTGGCATTATAAAAGAATTTTTTTGCCAGCTTAGCATCTATAACGGCCACAGGCTTTTTGGAATTTATATCGGCCTGGTTCAAGAAGCGGCCCCTAGTGACATTTACTTTTTCCATTTTTGGGAAGTCGCTGGAAATCCCGTAAAGGCTCACATTTTCTGTTTTATCACCCCTTTTAACAGGGGAAGCTGAGGTAACATAGGGGTCAAGGAATTCTATTTTGTCACCGAATCTTTGGCGGATTATATCAAGATCATCCAGGGTAAAGTAGTCTGCCTGAGAAAAGGGTTTGTTGGGATCAAAGGTTGGAAAGATAACAGCAATATTTTTGTTAAAGGATTCAAATTGCTTGTTTATAATTGCCTTTGAGGATTCTCCCAGGGCTGAGATGGATATAACAGAGGTAATTCCTATTATTATACCCAGCATGGTGAGGAAGGCTCGCATCTTGTTGGTCTTTATGCTAAAAAGAGCCAGCTTGAGGTTTTCCAGTATCAGCATCCTTGTCCCCCCTTCTTTCATCGTTTATAATGCTTCCATCCTTAAAGGTTACAATTCTGTCCGTAAATTCAGCGATTTCACGTTCATGGGTTACAATAATTACGGTTTTTCCTTCTCTGTGGAGGTCTTTGAAGAGGTTCATTATTTCGGTGCCGGATTTTGAATCAAGGTTTCCGGTAGGCTCGTCTGCAAGAATAATAGGAGGCTCATTGGCAAGAGCCCTTGCTATGGCAACTCTTTGTCTTTGTCCTCCTGACAGCTCGTTTGGGACATGGTAGAGTCTGTCTCCCAGTCCAACCCTTGTGAGGAGGTCCTGGGCTCTTTTTTCTCTGTAGGCTGCATCCTTTTTGGCATAGATCATGGGAAGCTCAACATTTTTTAAGGCTGAGGTTCTTGAGATAAGGTTAAAGGACTGAAAGACAAAGCCGATTTTTTGGTTTCTTATAAAGGACAGTTCATCTTCTGTTTTATCTTTTATATCAATTCCTTCAAGAAAATAGTCCCCGTAGGTGGCCTTGTCAAGACAGCCAAGAATATTCATAAGTGTAGATTTTCCAGAGCCTGAGGTGCCCATTATAGATACGAATTCGCCCTTGTTTATGGTAAGGCTTATAGATTTTAGGGCTTGAAGCTCATTGGCCCCCATATAGTAGACCTTGCTCAGAGATTTGATTTCAATTAGCTTATCTTTCATTTATTACTCCGCCACCGTAAATTCCCTGCCCTCTGTCATTTCCTCGGAGGGGTTAAGGATTACCTTGTCTCCGGCCTTAAGCTGATCAGAAATCACCTCCACGCTGGTAAGGCCTTCTATACCAGTTGATACCGGGATTTTTTTAATTATATTATCGTTTCCAAGGAGGACAAAGGAGGCTTCGTTTTCCACAAGGATTGCCTCAAGCGGAAGTGTAAGAACATTCTCCTTTTTTGCAATAAGAATGTCTGCCTTTGCATTTACGCCGGCTAACATTTTATTATCAGGAGAGGTAATTTTTATTTCGACAGGGATTCTCATTTCCTTTGTTGCTGACCCCGCAACGCTTTCACCTGTTGGTGCAATTCTGGATACCTTTCCCTCAAGGGAATTGCCGAGCCCCAGGACATCGGATGTAATCCTAACGGTCTGACCTAGCTTGATATTTGAAATATCGTATTCACTTATGGATATATTTATCAGGAGGTTGTCCAGATTTTCAACCACAAAGAGAGCCTTCATTTGGTCCTGGGCAGAAGGGATGCGGCCGACTTTTGTGTTAACCCTTGTTACGGTTCCCTTGATTGGAGATTTAATATTGGCCTTGTCAAGGTTATCTTTTTTGCTTGCCAGGATTTCCTGTTTGATTTGAAGACCAAGAGCTGCAGCTCCCGTATCCGATGCCTTGTTCAGGGCATCTTTAGCTGCATTAAGAGCAAAATTTGCCTTCTCAAGTACAAGGTCAGACTGGACAAGCTCGTCCTTGGATATGCTTCCTTCCTGAAAAAGCTCCTTGGCAATATCGTTTTGCCTTTTAGCTTCATCGAAGTCAAGAAGCCTTTCGTCCGAGGCAAGCCTGGCAGAGCTTTTTTGCTCCTCAAGCTGTTTTTTTGCTATCTGCACGTCCTTTAGAGCCATATCATAATCAGATTTCAGGGCCTTGTTATCAAGGCTTGCAAGAATATCTCCTTTTTGAACCTTGTCGCCCTCTTTTACATTTACAGCTACGACCTCAAGACTTAAGACTGAGCTGATCTCAGCGCTGTCTGCACCTGAAACCACGCCATTAGCAGAAATTGTTTTTTCGATTTTACCAGGCTCAAGAGTGTACACAGAAGCCTGGAGCTTGGCAATTTGCGAATTGTTAAGGATTTTTCCACTTATTACAGCAGCTGCTGTAAGCAGGAGGGCTATAAATATAAGGATATTTTTTTTTGTTTTCTTTTTTTTTCCTTCAGACATGATTCCACCTTTTCTATAATTGTACTACAAGAATAATACGCCACTAAATCAAAAAAGTCTAGTATTTTTAGGCAGAAACTTTAAAAATGTCTGTTAACCTAAAAGCTCAAGCCAACCCATATATTGATAAAAATCCTGCCCCTAAGAGCAGAATCCTGCTATAATTAAGATGAAGTAAGAGCCAGAGGCTCACTTTGTAACATATTTCAGGCTTGTCCCAAGGCCGTGTTAGGAGAAAAATAATGCTGGAATCCTTTAAAAAGCTAGGCTTTTTTGTCAGAGAGAAAAAGCTTGCGTACATAATATCTATTGCAGCCCTTATAATCGTCAATATTATAGGAGTCCTGCCCCCCCTTGTAGTGGGAGCAGCAGCTGACAGTATCGCCAAAGGCCAAATCACAAGCAGCTACCTTTATATGTATTTAGGGGTTATTGCAGGTATCTCTGTAGTCGATTACATCCTCACCTATACCTGGGCCTATATGCTCTTTTCCAATGCCAAGCTTTTGGAAAAAACCCTGAGAGGCAACCTTATGGCCAAGATTTTGGGCATGAGGCAGCCATTTTTTGAAAAATTCAAATCGGGAGACATTATGACCAGGGCTACAGAAGACCTGGAGGCAATTCAGCACCTGACGGGCTTTGGTGTCCTGGCCTTTACAGACAGTGTGGTTTATCTGGGAGCTATTATAGTGGCTATGGGGGCAGGAATATCCTGGAGGCTTACCCTTTTTTGTATCCTTCCCCTTCCTATTTTGGCCCTTATTATTAACATAATTGGGAAATACATCCACAAGGCCTACACAGACCAGCAGGGAGCCTTTGAGGAAATGGCAGGCATGGTGCTGGAGTATGTTTCAGGGGTCAAGGTTGTCCGCTCCTATGTCCTTGAAAGGAGGACATGCGAAAAATTCCGCCTTGCCACAGACAAGGTTTACAGAAAATCCTTAAAAACAGAAATAATTTCAGGTTCATTCTTTCAGATTACCAAGGTCTTCACAGCCCTTAGCTATTCAATTGCCATTGGTTATGGGGCAGTTCTAATTTCAAGGGGTGATATAAGCCTTGGAGATTTGATTTCCTTTAACGTATACCTGGGCTATCTTATTTGGCCTGTGTTTACAATCGGGGAGTTTACAAATATTGCCCAAAGAGGCAAGTCTTCAATAGACCGGGTGTTTGAAATCCTTGAAGAAAAGGATGACCTTGAGGATAAAGCTGATAAGTCCCTGTTAAGTCCAAGTCTCAGAGCAGATAAGGATGAAGGTATTGAATTTAAAGGCTATTCCTTCAAATACCCATCCTCCCACAGGGTTAATTTAAAAAATATAAGTCTGAGGCTAAGGCGGGGCCAAACTCTTGGAATAGCAGGACGGACAGGAAGCGGTAAGTCCACCCTTATCAAGCAGTTATTGGCAGAATATCCCAAGGGGGAGGGAGACCTTCTTGTTTTTGGCCAGCCTATGGAGCTGTTAAAACGCACAGAGCTTCTGGCAAATATTGCCTACGTGGCCCAGGAGAGTATTTTGTTTTTTACCAGCATAAGAGACAATATACTTTTTGGTAAAGACAAGGCAAGTGAGAAGGAGATAAGGGCTGCGGTTGACATGGCTGATTTGCAAAGGGACATAGGCGTTTTTCCTGAAGGTCTTGATACAGTAGTCGGCGAAAGGGGGGTCTCTGTGTCTGGCGGCCAAAAGCAAAGGATTTCCATAGCAAGGGCCCTTATAAAGGATGCGAGCATATTGATTCTTGATGATGCTCTGAGTGCGGTAGATGCAAAGACGGAAAAGAGGATAATTGAAAATATCAAGGGGCTCAGGAAGGACAAAACAACTGTTATTGCTGCCCACAGGCTTTCGGCTATAAGGCATGCAGATAAAATAATAGTTCTTGAGGATGGAGCTATAGCTGAGGAGGGGAGTCATGAAGACCTTATAAGGCAGGGAGGCTGGTATGCCCACCAGTACCATATCCAGCAGCTGGAGGAAAATGAGGAGGAAGACTAGATGAAAGAGGGAAAATATATAAAAAGACTTATGACCTACGGCCTTTACTTCAAAAAAGACCTTTTTCTTTCCATAGGAGGCCTTTTTATAGCTGTCATGCTGGAGATTATGAACCCCTTTATAATAAAGATTATAATGGATAGGTATATGGGAGATATATCCGCAAATATGCCGGCCATATTAAGACTTTTAGCCGGATACCTTATCCTTTCGACTATAAGCGGAGGGTCAAGATACTTAAGCGGAATTGGCTTTAGGGTAACAGCCATGAAGGTTGTCCAAAGACTCAGGGGAGACCTGTATGAAAAAATCCAGACCCTGCCCCTGGCCTATTTTGAGAATCAGCCGGCAGGGACTCTTGTGTCAAAAATCGCCAACGACACTAATGCGGTTCAGAATCTCTATGTCCTGGTTCTTGGCCAGTTTCTTGTTTCGGCAGGGTACGTTGCAGGGGTTTATATTGCCCTCTTTATCCTTGATTATAGGTTTGCAGCCCTTGTCCTCCTTTTTGTCCCATTCTTTTACCTGATCTTTTGGATATACGGGTCAAAATCCCTTATTTACAATGGGATAATAAGGGGGAAAATAAGCGAGATAAACGGAGCCATAAACGAAGCAGTCCAGGGCATATCAATAATCCAGGCCTTCAACAGCCAAAAAAGAATCCAGGAAAGCTTTGACAGGCTTAACGAAGACAGACTGGCCCAAGAAATAAAAATGCAAAAGCTGGACGCTGCCCTATCCTACAATGTAATAAATATTGTAAGAAATATTTCTTTTATGATGCTCATTTACTTTTTTGGAAGAAGGGCTCTTGGAGACCATAACCCCCTTGTATCAGTGGGGATGCTCTATGTCTACCTTGAGTATATGGGGACTCTTTTTCAGCAAACCCATGGAATCTTTGACCAGATATACGAAATATCAAGGTCAGGGGCAGCCTCAAGACAGATATTTGATCTCATGGATCTCGAGGGAGACCCTGTATCGGATGAGGATATGGACCCTGTAAGAGGAGCGGTCAGCTTTGAGGGTGTCAGCTTTTATTACAAGGATAAGGACTATGTCCTCAGGGATATAAATATCAAGGCAAGACCAGGGGATACAGTGGCTCTTGTAGGCCATACAGGCTCAGGCAAAAGCTCTATAATTAATTTGCTTTTAAAATTCTACAAAAACCAGGAAGGTATAATCAGGATTGATGGGAGAAATCTGGCAGAAATTCCTGACCAGGCTATAAGAAGACATATGGGGATAGTCCTCCAGGAGCCCTATCTCTTCGCTGGAACAATTTTAAGCAACATTACCCTTGATAATCCGGATATTTCCCGGGAGGATGCGGTCAAGGCCCTTGAAGCTGTAGGAGGAGATATAGTTATAAGGAATTTAAAGGACGGAATAGATGAAATGGTTGTGGAAAAAGGAGCCACCTTGTCCCATGGCCAAAGGCAGCTTATATCCTTTGCCAGAGCCATGGCCCACAATCCTAAAATACTCATCCTTGATGAAGCTACAAGTTCAATTGACTCGGAAACTGAGCAAATAATCCAAGCCGCTACCCAGACTATTATGAAGGGGAGGACAACCTTTATCATAGCGCACAGGCT
>JBDHVO010000005.1:0-17817 GCA_039809675.1 Proteocatella sp. | reverse complement strand
AGATATCCTTCTGTTCCCATTGTAGGAATAAATACAGGTCACCTGGGCTTTCTTCAAGATATAAAGCCATCTGATATTGATGAGTTTATTATCGACTACAAGGCAAGCCAGTATTATCTCATGCCTGTTAAGCTTGTTAGTGCAACCGTTGAAACCGATGATGACAAGTATGAAATCATTGGTATTAACGAAATCGTAATCCGTAATGCATTGGCAAGGATGGTTCATCTCAGCCTCAAGATAAATAATTCCTTTATAGAGAGGTTTAGCGGCGATGGACTTATTGTATCCACTCCAACAGGCTCAACTGCATATAATTACTCAGCTGGAGGCTCTATCATTGACCCATCCCTCATTGTGCTCCAGGTAACCCCTCTTTCACCCTCTAACACTAATGCTTACAGATCCTTTACATCAAGCATAATAACAGCCTATGATTCTGTTATAGAAATAAAACCAGAATCATCAGATGTATCATCAATACAGCTTGTTAATGATGGCTTCGTAAACCCTGTTAAGAACCTAAAAAAAGTTACAATTACTTCTTCAGATTCAAAAATACATATACTTAGATTAAAGAACTATGATTTCTGGGGCAAGGTTACAAACAGGTTTTTATAAGTATGTAAGGAGATTTTATGAAGATAGGAATTATAAGTGATACCCACGGGAATATCCCTTTTACAAAAGCAGCCCTTGATTTGATTGGCGATGCAGACCATATAATCCACTGTGGGGATGTTCTGCCTTGTAGTAGCAAATACGGGGATGGTTTCGACCCTAAGGGACTTGCAAATATCCTTGCCCCCTTAAAAAATATCAGCTATGTACGAGGAAACGGAGATTTCTTTTCCCAGCAATTAATGCCAGCCAGTATTTTTCACGATCATTTGCTGCTTGAGCTTGGTGGCTACCGGATATTTGCCACCCATAGCCACCTTTTTAGAAGCAGGATGTCCATGCTTATGAAGGCAATGGAAGCAGAGGCTAATATCCTGTGTTATGGCCATACCCACTCAAAGGAGCTTGACTTCTACGACAACCTGCTTGTTTTAAACCCCGGAAGTGTTTCATTGCCAAGAGATGGCTCTAATTCCTGCGCCATTATTGAAGATGGATGTATAAGGATTTTTGACCTTGTTAGCGGCCAGTCTCTTGCAGACCTTAATATTTAAGTTGTTGAAATTAGGTTTAAAACATGGTATATTAACAAGGTATCATCCGCACCAGTAGCTCAGTTGGATAGAGCAGTGGCCTTCGAAGCCACGTGTCAGGGGTTCGAGTCCCTTCTGGTGCACCAGCAAAGTATTAAATTTTAACCCTCCCTATAGATTCTTAGTAGGGAGGGTTATTTTATCTTCTCTAGCTCATTGATATAGCAACTCCAACTTCACCCAGCTCCGTTGAAAAATGGATAAACTGCCTGCCTTCAACTGCTTCTGGATTTGTGCTGAATTCAGGAGTCGTTATATCACATTCCATTCCTGAAGCTGCAAGAACAGATGCTGCGTTTCCGCTAACGATGTTTGCCACTTCACAAAGGGCTGATACCACGAGATCGTCTACTACATTCACCTGCATCGATGTCATATTTTCTATAAGAGAAAATGCAGTTTGCTTTGGATACATAAATGTAGCCCTTCCATTTGAGTTCCCCTTAAGTCCAACATTTACAAAGAGCCTTTCGTCTTCGCAATCGAGCAAGCAAGCTTTTTTAACCCCATCTATACTTACACCTGCTATGGTCGAAAAGATATTTTGCATACTAAGCTCAAAGCCGTCCTCATAGGTTTTTATATGAGGAGCTATTTTGCCATCCTTCCCTTCCACATATCTTCTGTCCTCACCAGCTACATGATATATTAACCATGTAGTGAGCATTCCTGAAAATTGCTTTATAACTGCCAGATCATAATTTGATTTTTTGATATTTGCATCATAGGCAAGCACGGTATTTATAAAGTCTCTGTGTATCAGCTTATGGGCTTCTATCCCCTCATAAGCAACTGCTTCAAGGTAGGCTTCCTCATCGTCAAAGTGCTTGATCACATAATCCTTTAAAAATTCAATTGCCTTGTTGCATTCCTCTTTGATATCAGTCCTTTCAGCTCTTACTATGTCGAGCAACCCTTCAACCATCTCAAATAACTGAATATGCTGGGCATCTACTGATTCCACTCCTACACGATAGCTTTCTTTCCACATATAATTATTCTCCTTAAAATTCTTTATTGTTCTAAATGTATATATCGTCACAGTTTTAATTTACTTTAGTCTAATGCTCAAAGAGGCAGTTTTTTGCTTTTAAAGTATACGTAATAGGCGATTACCATAGCTGAGGTTAAGACCCAAGAAATTGGATAGCTAGCTATTATCATCATCGGAGTCTTATGCAAGGGGACGACCAAAAACATCCAGGCTATTCTGAATACAAACGTTCCCGTAAGCGTCAGCACCATGGGAGTAAAGCTGTCTCCTGTAGCTCTTATGCCGCCTGATAAGATTTCACCGAAGGTATACACAAAGTATGTTGGTGCCAGAAATCTTATGAATTTTACTGCAAGAGGAATAATCTCATAGTCCGCTTTTCCAATAAAAAGTTTTGCTAGATAAGGACTCCACAGGTAGAGTATTAGGCTGTAGAATATTACAATAGAAAGCAGTATATAAAGACCAATATTTACTCCCTTTCTTACCCTTTGATAATGGCCTGCTCCATAATTCTGGGCAGCAAAGGTAGATACTGCGGCCCCTAGTGAATCCACCATGATCCAGATTGGAAAATCAAGCTTTGTACCAAGGGACCATGATGCAATTATATCCGTTCCCATGCTATTAATACTCGTTTGGATCACCATATTTGCAACAGGATAAAGAGAGCCCTGCAGAGCAATAGGAATACCAACAGTAAATATTTTAGTTAAGGTATCCTTGTAAAATCTTACGTGCTTCGGATATAACCTGCAATCCATATCTGTCTTCAAAAGCATTCTGATTGTGAGCAGAGCACTGATAAACTGTGCAATTAAGGTTGCGAAGGCAGCCCCTCCTACCCCCATATCAAAAAAACCTACAAAAACTATATCTAGTACAACATTTATAATACTTGCAACAGCAAGGTATATTAAGGGAGTCCTTGAATCTCCCATAGCTCTTAGTATTCCTGATCCGATATTGTAGGTAAGGGACACCCACATGCCTCCAAAAACTATTCTTACATATATTAGCGACGAGCTGAATATATCATTAGGTACATCTAGCATTCTTAAAAAGTGCGGGGCAAATATATTGCCGGCAAGGGACAAAATTAACCCAGCAGAAAAAGCAAAGGCAATTGCAGTGTGAACTGCCTTTGACAATTCTTTTTTGTTTCTGTTTCCGAAATACTGGGATATTATAATAGTAGCTCCAGTGGAGAGTCCTACAAAGAAATTTGTAGGTAGCCTTAACAGGCTGTTAACAGCGTCTATTGATGCCAGTCCTGCCCTTCCTACGAATTGGCCCACAACAATAGCGTCAACAGTCATATATAGCTGCTGGAATAAATTGCCAATTAGTATTGGAATCACAAATAATATCAGTTTTCTCCAGATTATCCCTTCAGTAAAATCCAGACTTTTTGCTTTCATTCTGCCTTCCACAATATGCCTTTCTATTGTCCCCCATTTTTCATAAGTTACCGCTACTTATTATAGCGCAAAGTTTACAGTATGTATGCATTTACTTTTACAAATGTATTCTTTCCGCTTTAAAAATTCACAAAAATATGATAAAGTCATATTGAAATTAGTTTAGTAATTTTTAACAAATTTTAAAATCAAAGGAGCAGATTATGTCAAGGATATTGGAATGCGTTCCTAACATCAGTGAAGGAACCGATCAAAAAAAAATCGAAAGAATTATCGAAGAGATTAAAAACGTTAAAAATGTAAAGCTTGTGGACTATTCCTCAGACAGAGACCACAATAGAACAGTTATAACCTTCCTTGGGGAGCCGGACGCTGTACTTGAAGCCGCCCATAAAATGACTGTAAAGGCATGCGAGCTTATTGATATGAGAAGCCACCATGGCGGTCACCCAAGAATGGGTGCAGTCGATGTAATTCCTCTTATTCCAATAAGCGGAATTACAACTGAAGAAGCTGTTGAAATGTCAAAAATACTGGCCGAAAAAATTGCAAAGGATGCCCAAATCCATGTAACCCTATATGAACAATCAGCAAGCTCACCACACAGGGAGAATCTTGCAGATATAAGAAGGGGCCAATACGAAGCCATGGCAGAAAAAATAAAACAACCTGAATGGATTCCTGATTATGGTCCAGCAGAATTTAATCCAAAGGCTGGAGTAGTTGCCCTTGGAGCAAGACCCCCTCTTGTTGCCTATAACATTAACCTTGCAACTTCTGACGTAGCAATTGCAAAGGATATTGCAAATGCTATCAGATTTGCAAAGGGCGGATTTAGATATTGCAAGGCCATGGGCCTTTATATAGAAGAAACCGGAAAAGCACAGGTGTCTATGAATCTTGTTAATCCTGACTATACAACCATCTACCGAGTGTTTGATACTGTTGAAAGAGAAGCACAAGCCCATGGAACCTATGTTACTGACTCTGAAATTGTTGGGCTTGTTCCAATGAAAAATTTAATTGATTCCGCAAAATATTATCTGAAGCTTAAGGATTTTGATATGGGCCAGATACTTGAAAAAAACCTTTAGGAGGACCAATGCTAGTAAATCTTAGTGTTAGTGAATTTATTAAAAGCGTCGCATCCTCAAGCCCTGCCCCAGGCGGAGGCTCTTGCTCGTCTCTTGCCAGCACTATTGGCTCCAGCCTCGCAGCCATGATGTGTCAATTGAGCTTTGGAAAGAAATCCTTTGAGGAAAAATCCGAGGATGAAAAAGAAGAGTTTAAAAAAGCTTTTGAGCTTATGACTAGCAATGCACAAGAGCTTGAAAGGCTGATTGACGAGGATACTGCTGCCTTCAATGCTATAATGGATGCCTTTAAGCTTCCAAAGGAAACTGATGAAGACAAGCAAATAAGAAGTGAAGCTATTCAATCTGCTACATGGGGAGCTATCGATGTTCCGCTAAAAATGTCGGATTTGTCTCTTTCATCCTTAAAAAATATGGATATCCTGCTTTTAGCCGGAAACGCTAACGCTATTTCAGACCTTGGTGTCGGAATACTCCTGCTAAATGCTGGCTTAAAAGGTGCTAATATGAACGTGAAAATTAATCTTGGCAGCGTCAAGGATAAGGAAAGGGCAGCGAAGACTTTGGACCACATAAACTCCAATGAGGAAATTGCAGACAAGCTTTCACAAAAGCTCCTATCAGAAATAAACCAAAAACTTGCTTAGGTCTCCAGGAGGGATTTATGAGTAAAAAAATACTGTTTAATATTAAACACCTTTACACCCCTGTAGATAAGGGCGCACCTGTCAAAGGGAAGGCAATGAGTGATGTTACAGTCCTTGACAGAGCTTATATAGTAATCGAAAATGGACTCATTACGGCCCTTGGTGAGGGTTCAGGATACAGTGACTTTATTGATTCCGGCACAAAGCTTACTGACCTCTCTGGCTATATAGTTACACCAGGCTTTGTTGACTCTCATACCCACCTTGTTCATGGGGGATCAAGAGAGAATGAATTTGCCCAGAAGCTCAACGGGGTCGATTATCTTGATATACTTGCTTCAGGCGGTGGTATCCTGAGCACCGTAAGAAGTACCAGAAACGCGTCTTATGGTGAGCTATATTCCAAGGCTAAAAAGAGCCTGGACAAGATGCTACAATTTGGGGCCACAACAATTGAAGCTAAAAGCGGCTACGGTCTTGACTGGGACACTGAGAAAAAACAGCTTGAGGTTGCTAAGGCACTGAACAATTCTCATCCAATAGATATTGTCTCTACTTTTATGGGAGCCCATGCAATCGCCCCTGAATACAAGGACCACAAAGATGAGTATGTAAGAATGATTACCGATGAAATGCTTCCTCGTGTAAAAGAGGAAAAACTGGCTGAATTCTGCGATATATTTTGCGAACATGGGATATTTGAGGTTGAAGACTCCCGTCATATCCTGGAAAAAGCCAAAATGCTGGGTTTCAAGGTAAAAATTCATGCTGATGAAATAATATCCCTGGGCGGGGCAGAGCTTGCTGCCGAAACTGGTGCAATTTCTGCAGAGCACCTTATGGCAGCTAGCGAAGAGGGTATTATCAATATGGGTGAACATGGTATAATTGCCAATTTATTACCTGCAACCACCTTCAGCCTTATGAAAAACACCTACGCCCCTGCTCGAAAAATGATCGAACACAATCTGGCAGTTGCCCTGTCAAGTGATTTCAATCCAGGTAGCTGTCCATCAGAAAACATTCAGTTTGTAATGCAGCTTGGCTGTATGTACCTTAGGATGACTCCTAATGAAGTTCTTACCGCCACCACCTTAAATGGTGCCTATGCCATTGACAGAGCAAAATCAGCAGGCAGCCTTGATATTGGAAAAAAAGCTGACCTTGTAGTCCATGATGCTCCAAACCTTGACTATATCTACTACCGATTTGGGGTGAATCATATTAAAGCAGTCTATAAAAACGGTGATCTCGTTGTAGCTGATGGAAAGCTGAACTATTAAGAGGATTTTATGATGATTTGTTTACAATTTGTTTAATTTTATATAAAAACTATAAAAACCCTCCTCATCGTGGTATAATAATTACGATTAGGAGGATTTTTATATGTTGCTTAGCATAAACGAAGAATCGACAGAAAAAAGGAAAAATAAAAAACGTAAAAAGAAGAGAAGAATTAGTTTTTTTAAGGTTTTACTTCTTCTTTTATTTACTTTGATTTTAACAGGAGGACTTGCTGTTGGAGGTTACACCCTACTTGTTGTAAAAACTGCCCAACCAATAGACCCAACAAAAATTGCTGATATGCTTGATGACTCATCATTTTTGTATGACTCTCAGGGCAACCTCTTGGAAAAAATAGCAGGTGCTGAAAACAGGACCGTAGTTCCAATGGAACAAATACCAGAGGACTTAAAAAACGCAGTAATATCCATTGAGGATGAAAGATTTAAGGAACACAACGGAGTAGATGTAAAAAGAGTTTTTGGCGCTTTTTGGCATGACCTTAAAACAATGAGCCTTGAGCAGGGAGCTTCTACCATAACCATGCAGCTTGCCAAAAATATGTTTACAAGTGCTGATAAAAGTGCTGATCGTAAAATTATGGACGCTTACTATGCTCTTGAAATCGAAAAAATACTCAGCAAAGACCAGATATTGTACTATTACCTTAATAAAATAAACCTTGCCCGCGGAAATTATGGTGTACAGGCTGCAGCCAACCACTACTTTAACAAGGATGTATCCAAGCTGACATTAGCTGAATCAGCGATGATTGCAGGGATTACTAAAAACCCGTCTAAATTCAGTGTATACTCTACTTCTCCAATTACGGACGAAGATAATATGAAAGACATTCAGATAAGGATGTTCCTTAGAAATGACCCAACTGAAGACCCACCTACAGATGCTGATATTAAAGTATTTGACAGACTTTTGGCAGCAGGCAGGATTTCAAGATATGAATATATTCAGCTTAAAAACAATGATTATTATGTAAGAAAAGCCAGCCTGAACGAAAAAGCAAAGGAAAGACAAGAAACTGTCCTCAAACAAATGTTAAAAAACGGCTATATAACCCAGCAGCAATATTCTGAGGCTGTAGCCGAGCCTATTATAATCAATATAGGAAAGATGAAACAAACGAGTATATCTTCTTACTTTGCCGACAAGGTAAAGGTTGAAACCCTCGCTATCTTGAAGACTCTTGGAAATAGCGATGAAAAAGCTGCTCAGATACTTGCTAGCGGTGGTCTTAGAATTTATTCTACTATGGATCCAAAAATTCAAAGAATTGTAGAAAATGAAATAAACGATAATTCAAACTACCCACGCACCAGAACAGATGATGAGGGCATCCTACAGCCTCAGGTTGCTGCAGTTGTAATGGACCAATCCAATGGCTTTGTAAGAGCTCTTATTGGAGGGCGTGGCATTAGTGGCAGCAAAATGTACAACAGAGCTCTGAATCCAAGACAGCCCGGCTCCTCAATTAAGCCTCTAGCTGTATATCTGCCTGCACTCTCACGCGGCTTTACTCCAGGATCACCAGTTGACGACAGCCCTATTACAGAGGGGGAATACAAGCCAAAAAACTATGGTAACTTTTATACTGGTCCGACTACAGTCAGAAGCCTGTTGATAAAATCCTCCAACGTTGGTGCCATCAGGGTTGCAAAGTCTATAAAGCCTCATGCAATGATAGAATCCTTAGAAAAGCTTGGAATATCAACTGTAGTGACCAGAGAACAAAATTCAAGAATAAATGACGAAAATCTCGCCTTGGCCCTTGGCGGTATGTCAAAGGGGGCAACTCCGCTTGATATGACAGCAGCCTATGCAGCCATAGCTAACAATGGAACCTATACAAAGCCAATATTTGTAAAACAAATACGAACTTCCTCAGGAACCATGATTTATGAGGCCAAACCGGAAACAAGAAGTGTTGCTACCCCTCAGGAAGCTTTTCTGATGAAAAGCATGCTTAATGATGTTGTTAACCGAGGGACAGGCGCAAGAGCAAGAATAAGCAACCAAGCCGTTGCCGGTAAAACTGGAACCACGAATGATGACAAGGATATATGGTTTGTTGGATTCACCCCTTATTACACCGGGGCAGTGTGGATTGGAGAGGATATCCCTAAAAGTCTGAATACAACCTCAGATATCCCGTCAGCCCTTTGGTCTAAGATTATGAACAAGGTTCATAGTGACCTGCCTTCAAAATATTTTGCCATGCCTTCAGGAATAGTTGGGCTTAATATATGTGACCAAAGTGGATTACAGGTTGGCCCTTATTGTACAAAAACAAGAAAAGAATTTTATATTTCAGGGACAACCCCAAAGGAAGTGTGCAACAAGCATGAACCCCCTAAGCCTGAACCAGAAGAGCCGACTGATAACCCTCTTCTAGGCGGTACTGACGGAAACAATCCATCAACTCCGCCTGGCAATGAGTCTGTCCCTCCCACTAGTCCTCCAGGAAATGGGAGCGAAACTCCACAGCCACCAGCCGACAACTCTGGAGGAACCGGATTATTTGATAACTAAAGTCAAAATATTTAATTAAACGTTTAAAACCCGCAAAACAATTTTATATGGTTTGCGGGTTTTTTAAATAAAAATTGCAAATACGTTTTAATATCCTGATATATAGGTATTAATAATGTGTACTTACTTGTTTGATTTAATTAAATTATTAAGGAGGATTCCCATGAATACAATATACAACCTAAATCAGAATTCCTCCATCCTCTTGTCACTTGCTATTATTCTCCTATCGGGATTCCTTTTTACCAGAATTACAAAGCTTGCCAAGCTGCCTAACGTTACGGGCTTTATCCTTGCAGGAGTTGCAATAGGCCCCTATGCCCTGAACCTTGTAGCAAAACCCCTCCTTGATGATATGAATTTTGTCACAGATATTGCTCTCGCTCTGATTGCTTTTGGTGTAGGCAGGTTTTTCAAAAAGGAAGTATTCTACGGTACAGGCAGCTCCGTTCTTATAATCGCCCTCTTTGAAGCTCTGCTCGCTGGAGTGCTAGTTTCCCTTGTAATGTTTTTTATTTTTCGCTTCGACATACATTTTAGCCTCCTCCTAGGAGCTATTGCAACAGCAACTGCCCCTGCCTCTACTATGATTACAATACGCCAGTATAGAGCTAAGGGACATTTTGTAAATGTTCTTCTCCAGGCAGTAGCCTTTGATAATGCCATCTGCCTTCTTCTGTTCAGTATGGCAACTGCGGTAATAGTTTCCGACCTTCAAGGAGGCTCATCCTTCTACAGGGTAACTCTTCCAATAGTCTACAATGGCTTAGCCCTCTTCATTGGATTTTTGAGTGGCCTTATTTTAAGTAAAGTCATTACTCCCGCCCGAAGTGAGGACAACAGACTTATAGTAACCGTCACTTTGCTCCTTATTATATCCGGAATTTGCTCTGCTATGGATGTCTCTCCTCTAATGGCCTGCATGCTTTTTGGGACTGTTTATATCAATAAAACTAAGGATAATGAGCTTTTTGACCATATGGATAAATTCTCCCCCCCTATCTTGTCTATGTTTTTTGTTATGTCAGGTATGAGCCTTGATATAGCAGCAGTTGTCCAAATTGGCCATGTTGGACTTATATACTTCCTTATCCGAATCCTTGGCAAATTTGCCGGGGCTTATCTGGGATGTTTAGTTGTGGGTACTAGCTCTGATATAAAAAATTACTTAGGCCTAGCCCTCATCCCTCAGGCAGGAGTGTCAATCGGTCTTGCTTTTCTTGGCCGCCGAATGCTCCCAGGTGAAATAGGAGAAACCCTGCTCACAATTATACTAGCATCCTCTGTTCTTTATGAGTTGGCTGGACCCATAAGTGCAAAATTATCCCTTATATACTCAGGCTCCATAAATACCAGCGAACTCCAAAATAAGATTTAAAAAACCTGACTTGTTTTTTTAAAAAATAGGCACAAAAATAACCCCCATCACTTGGATTAAAATCCTAACTTTTGGGGGTTATTTCAGGTATTGTGCTATTTAATTTAAATCTTGATGATTAATCGTTTTTCTTTGCCTTTAGCTGTTTCCAAGCATAAAGGGCTAGTGAAACACCAATAACCCCATAGGACACAAATACCCTAAAGTACTCACCAATCTGAGCATCTCCGAAGATATTCTTACCAGCCTGAGGAGAAACTATAAACAAGGTGTGGAAGAGAGCAGTACCAAGAATTGCCTGTCCAATAGTCGCTCTGGTAACAGAAGCTCCACCTACAACTATTGCAGCAATTGCATACATACCCACCTGCTCATGTCCGCCGTATGTATTTAGTACTCCCATATTCTGCATGAATATAATTTGACCTATAGCTGCAAGCACAGTTGAAATAACAATTGCTCTTATTCTGGTCTTGCTTACGTTTATACCTGATACTTCTGCAATATGCATATCCTGGCCTACAGTTCTAAAGTCTTGGCCCATTTTTGTTTTCATAATAAACCAGGTGAAAACACATATTAGTCCTACCATCATAAAAGTAGCAGCGGGAAACTTGATGTTATTAATCAGAGTTTTTTGAGTAGAAATTGCAATAAATAACCCTGCAAGACCTACGCATACAACCGCTCTTGTAATAATAGATGCATATTGCTCTGTTCTGCCTTCTTTCTTAGCTTTTAAAAAGGCTAAAACTGAAATTACAAGCAATATAACTGAAATTGCAATAGTTGCTTTTACAAAGGTAAGCTTTGCAAAGAAGGGAATAAAGTTAAAAGCATGATCTACAGCGTATTTCATCGCTACAAGATCCACTGTATTTTTAATACCTACTCCTGTGCTAAGTACTAAAGTAGGATTGTTCATTGGAATTACAGTACCAATAAGGAAGAGAAAGAGGAGCTGGTAGAGTCCGTTTGTAAAAAAGCCCAGTATCATTCCTGCGATCATTTCCTGGCCTCGTGTTTTGTTTAACACAATACCAGTCAGATAACCAAAAACTATTGCAAGAGGAATAGTTATTATAGTTGTGACAAGAATACCATTAATTCCTGCAATTTCCCAGTGAGTCACAGCAATCAGGGCAATCTGAGCAGCCATAGCTCCAATAACTATACTGAAGTTAAGTCCCATCCCTGCTATTACAGGAATAATAAGGGAGAGTACAATAAAGAGGTTACGAGAAAGCCTTGCTACAAGCTCATTCATTATAAAGCCCCAGGTCATCTGGGATAGATTTACACCTATAAGACACAATATAACGAAAATAATTACAACTACATTATCAAGAAGCACAGATTTAATTCTATCTGCTACACTTTCTTTTTTTATTGTCTGAGGATTTACTTGATTTTCCATTATTTAGAATCCCCTCCCATCTTAGTAAGAGCATAAAGAATTATACCATTTTGAACAATTATCCTAAGAACCTCAGAAAGGTTTCCTTCTGTAATAATTTTATTTGCAACTGGCAGAGATACAGTTAGGAGTCCCTGGAAGAGGAAGGTCCCTAAGACAACGTGAAGAATAGTGGCTCTTTTGGAGCTGGCGCCGCCTATTAGGATACCTGCAACTGCGGCAAATCCCATCATAAGGGGCGCTTGGTAGAGCTGATAAAAGCCGTAGCTCTGGGCATAGACTATTATTCCTACCGCACCACACATGGTTGAAATCATTGTTCCAATAAGCCTTTGTTTATCTACATTTATTCCTGACGCTGCTGCAAACTTAGGATTATCTCCAGCGGTTGACATACTAATTCCGCTTTTTGTTTTTAAAAACAGCATCATTAGAACGCAGCTGATTGCAAAAAATAGCAATAAGCCTGTTGGCACTACAACCCCGAAAACCTTAAATGATAAGAAGTTATCCAGAATTTTTGAATACCTGCCCGATAGGGTTATGGTTGTCCTTAAGCCTGTACCTATAGGCCATTTTATTTCAAGGCTTGTAAAAGGGGCAAGAAGCCAGAAAATACTCATAAATGATATAACGGAGAAGCCTGCATATGTCGCTACAGTCATTTCTGAACCCTTAACCCGGTTTAAAAGAAGACCATATAGCCAACCCGCAATAAGAGATATTGGGATTGAAACTATGACTGCAACAAAAAATGCAGTAAATCCTCTAAGGTCTAACTGGATACTTACAAGACCGCCTACAAGGCCGCAGACAATCCCAATAGGGATTCCAAAGTTCAGACCTATGCCTGATAATATTCCAGGTACCATGGCGAGTACTAAGATTCCGTTCATTCCAAATCTAATAAGTGCAGCTGACATAAGGTCACCAACTGGTAACTTCAGTTGTACTGCTGCTACTACAAGAGCTAAAAACAAGCTCAGGATTATCAGTCTTGGTGCTCCTATGGAATTAATAGCCTTTTTTGCATTTTCCATTACTGCGCACCTCCTTTAACTTTTTTGTAATCCCCTGACATCATTAGTCCAAAATCAACATCGGAGTCATCTGGCTTAAGTATTCCTTCTACTTTACCCTCTGTTATAATAGCTATTCTGTCACAAATCATCCTTAATTCATTAAGCTCTGAGGACGTCATGATTACGGTCATCCCCTGCTTACTTAGCTCCACTAGAGTATCCAGTACAAGCTTCTTGGCTCCTATATCTATTCCCCTTGTAGGCTCTGATACAAACAGCAAATCAGGTTCCTGGGTCAGGGCTCGAGCAATACAGACCTTTTGCTGGTTTCCACCAGAAAGTCTTCTTGTAAACTGCTTGCTTCCAGTGGCTCTGATATCAAGCTTTTTTATGTAATCATTTGCATTATTTCGTATCTCTTTTGTATCAGCAAATTTAACCAGGGACTTCTTTAGAAATTTATTATTGATCTCCATAGCAGTTGAAGCTATGTTATCTTCTATAGATTTGTCCAGAAGAAGACCAACTGCTTTTCTATCTTCTGACACAAAGGCAATCCCCTCGGTCAAGGAAGTTCTTGGACTGTTGAGCTTTAGATCTTTCCCTTTGAAGGTTATGGCTCCACTTGTAGCGTATAGCCCCATTACACCATTGGCAAGGCCAAGCTTGCCATGACCTGCCAGGCCACCAATCCCAAGTATTTCACCCTTTTTAACCTCAAGGTCTATGCCCTTTACTTCTTCTGCAGGCATTTTTACCCTAAGGTCTTTTATTGTTAGGATTATTTCATCTTTTTCGTCAGCCTTTTCTTTTGCCAGAAGCTCGACATCCCGGCCAACCATTTTCTGGGCAATATCTTCAATACTTGTTTCTGCCTTGCTCATCTGAGCTATAAGCTCTCCATCTCGGAGGATTGTAATATTATCCGCAGCCGTCATAACCTCATCTAGCCTATGGGTAATAAAAAGTATTGCAATTCCAGACTCAGATATTTTTTTCATAGCCTCAAGAAGCTGGGCAGCTTCAGATTCAGTTAGAACTGCTGTTGGCTCATCAAATACCAGAAGTTTAACGTTTTGTTTGTCAATCTCTCTTGCAATTTCTATAAACTGCATATAACCAACTGGCAAGCCTCCAACAACCGCCTTTTCACTAAAGGTCATCCCAAGAGTATCAAGGGCTGTTCTTGCATCTTTTTCCATGGCAGGAATATCAAGAGTTTTTAAATTGTTGCCAAACACCTTGCTTACAGGGTTTGATTTTAAAATCTCACGGTTTAGCTTGACATTTTCAGCTACTGTAAATCCAGGTATAAGCATAAACTCCTGGTGGACCATGCCTATGCCAATTTCCATAGCATGCTTTGGCGATTTTACTTTTACTTCCTGGCCCTCAAACATCACTGATCCTTCAAATCCGCCTGTAGAATGTATAACAGGCATGCCGAACAGTATGTTCATAAGAGTAGATTTGCCAGCTCCATTTTCACCCAGAAGGGCATGGATTTCACCTGGCTTTACATTGAGATCTACTCCCTTTAGCACCTTGTTGCCAAAATAGGTTTTTTCTATGTGTTTCATAGATAAAACATATTCGCTCATAGATTATGTCTCCTCTCATATTTAATAAAGGCTACCTAAGAGGTAGCCTTTATAGTCCTACACCAAAATTAGAATACTACATACTCTGAAAGTACCATTAAATAGTTGTCAAATGTTTTTCCAGTTGCTTCATTTGTGTATGGAGTAATTGTTACATTTGCACCATTCTTTGCGAATACTTCCTGTACCTTGTCTTTATCTACTATGTTAGTGAACTCACCATCCAGGTAAGCTTTTGCATATTCAACTCCGCCTTGTACGAAAAGCATATTGATTGGAACTGGCCATGTAGCCATTCTTCCGCTCATTCCTGCTTCTCCAACCTTTGCAGATATCTGCTCGATTACATAGGCAACGTCTCCTGCCTTATCTTCTGGTATTTCAATTCCAAATGCTCCAGGATATCCGTGGAAAGGAGATGGACAGCATTGCTGTGGATATAGAGCTCCTTGCTCCACAATCGCTTTAATCATTGGCTCTTGCATTGAACAGTTTGTTCCGAAGAAAGCAGTTTCTTTGCCGAATTCAGCAACTTTTCTTGGTACATCTTCAAGTATAAACTGCTGTGTTCCAGGAACACCTGCGTCACCTGTTGGGTCCGGAGCAGTTGCATCTACAAACTTAAGTCCTGCTGCTTCTGCATTTGTTTTAAGAAGGTCTCTTCTTGCAGAAAGCATCTGATAAGACATGTGTCTTGGGAAAGAGTAATGAACAAAAGTTTTTGCTCCCATCTTTACCGCTTCATCAATTATTGTTTTACCCATTCCAAGCTCGTCAGCAACAAGTGTAAGATCAGCTTTTTCAGCTATCATGTCAGGGTCTTCTCCAGGAACTCCAGCAATTACAATTAAATCATCTCTGATTTCTCTTGCTTTTTCAATTGCAGCAGATGTTCCAGGTACAGCTTGACAAAATACTATTGCTTTTACATCAGGGTCTGAAGCCATGCTCATAAACTGAGCAATTGTAGTTTCAGTTTCTTTCATAAAGTTGTCTGGATATGTAGCTGTTACGATCATATCGCCGTAAACTTTTTTCATATTCTCAGCAGCTCTGAATTCTTCTTCTCCCTGTGATACAGTTCCAGTAAGAATTCCGATTTTGTATGCAGGGGCTTCGCCTCCGCCTGTAGTTTCGCCAGTTCCTTCTTCTTTGCTTCCGCATCCAGCAAGGCCAGCAACCATCATCACACTCATAAGTGCAGCTAATAATCTTTTCATATTCCTATTCCTTTCTTTGAATTATACTTTTCAGTATTATTCTGATTTGGTGTAAATTTATGTTACTACAAAATCTACACTTTGTACATACTTTTTTTACAATTTTCAAGTAAATGAAAAGATTCTGTGTAACTCCTTCATTGTATTTTATTGTTAGTAAATATAATGCGACATATATTAGTTAAACTTAATTTTTCTTATCTTATTGCCTTTAATTGACTTTAATTGATTTTCGCGTGGTCTACAGCTCCCAAATCCTGTGATTTTCAGCATAAAAAAGAGACCCGGTTACAGGTCTCGCAAAATTTATGCCTAGGAACGTTGTTTTACTTGTATAGCATCAAGCTGAGTTTTTGATTTTAGTCCTGTTTTGTAGACTGCAGCTGCGTACATGAAGGTTATCACAGCGCCCGCAGGGTAAGCTATGCTCCATGGAAGATTGAATCCTATTGTTGCATTAAGGATAAAAGCTGAAACAACAAAGGTATAGAACACTCCTGGAATAAGAGTCATATATGGGCTCTTTCCATTTTTCATCATATATACTGTCATCATTGCAAGAGCAAAAACAGATGTTGTCTGGTTTGACCAGGCAAAATATCTCCAAAGTATATTGAAGCCTTGGCTGTTTAGCTTTGCAAAAACTAAAATGGCGGCTACGGCAACAAAAATTGCAGAAGATAGCATTACCCTGTTTTTTGTAGATTTCTGGTCTATATTCAGAAAATCTCCAAGCATAAGTCTAAGCGACCTAAGGGCTGTATCACCAGATGTAATCGGAAGAACCACTACACCAAGTATAGCCATTATTCCTGCCATGTTACCAAGAAGGTCTCTTGCTACCATCCCTATCACAACCGGCTTACCAGCTATATCAGCAACCTCAGCAACTCCCGGAACAAGGCCGGCAGCAACATTATTATAAAGTCCCATTGCTGCTGCAGCCCAGATCATAGCAATAAAGCCTTCAAGAAGCATCATATAGAAGAAAGTAAATTTACCTTCTCTTTCGCTTGTTACAGACCTTCCTATCAGAGTTGCCTGTGTTGAATGAAAACCAGAAAGTATACCGCAGGCGACAGTTACAAAGAATATAGGGAATATTGGAAGCCCAGCTGGATGAGCTCCAAGCATATTGGCCGCCGATATATTATCAAGCTGGTATCCTTTTGCAAAAATTCCGAAGAAAATTCCAAGTGCTGATAGTAAAAGAATTGCACCAAACACAGGATAAATCCTTCCTATTATGGCATCTATCGGGAATAATGTTGCAGCCAGATAGTAAACAAATATCCCACCATAAACTATCCATACAACGGGATTTGACGGATCTGATGCCTGTCTGAAGATATCAGTTACAATAAGGTCGCCAGGAGTATATATAAATACTGCACCTACAAGAAGCATAAGAAGGCTCAGAAATATATTATAAACCTGGAAGGTTTTACCACCTAAGTATTTTTTTATAAGCATTGGCATTTGTGCCCCATCTTCTCTGATTGAAATCATTCCAGAGAAATAATCATGCACGGCTCCTGCCAAAACACATCCTACTGGTATCGCAATAAAAGCAACTGGTCCAAAAAGGATTCCTGCAACAGGCCCCAAAATAGGTCCTGTTCCTGCAATATTAAGTAATTCAATAAGTCCATTTTTCCATTTGTTCATCGGAACAAAGTCAACACCGTCTCCCAAGGTAATAGCCGGGGTTTTCCTATCATCCGGGCCAAAAGCCTTGTCAACAATTCCTGCATAGGCCACGCCACCAACTATAAGTATGGCTAGACCGGCTAAAAAGGTTAGTATATATTTCCTCCTTGTAATATTGATAAAATGTTAGCACAGTAACAAGCTATTTTATGATAAAATAAAATCAATTTTAAGTAAATATTAAAATTCTCTCTAATTTTTATAAAATAATAAAACTACTTTGTTACTTTTATATTATAATAGCTTAATATAAAATAATCAATAGCGT
>JBDHVO010000004.1:0-18249 GCA_039809675.1 Proteocatella sp. | reverse complement strand
GGTAAATTTGCCTACAAATTCATTTCCCACCCAGATAGACTAAAAACCCCTCTTATAAAAAAGGACGGGGTATTTGTCGAGGCCTCCTGGGATGAAGCTTACGAGCTTATCGGACAAAAGACAAAGGAGATAAAAGAAGAAAACGGACCAGATGCCTTTGGAGGATTTTCTTCGGCAAGGTGTACTAACGAAGAAAACTACCTCTTCCAAAAGCTCTTTAGGGCAGTAATCGGCACCAACAACGTTGACCACTGTGCCCGCCTCTGACATGCTTCCACGGTTGCAGGTCTTGCAATAACCCTGGGAAGCGGAGCCATGACAAATACTATTGGAGAGGTAAGGCATAATGATGCCATCTTTGTTATTGGGTCAAATACAACAGAAAACCACCCTGTTATAGGGGCAATGATGAAGCAGGGAATCCAAAACAAGGGGACCAAGCTAATAGTAGCCGACCCAAGAAGGATAGAGCTGGCAGACTATGCAGATGTATTTTTGCAGATAAAGCCAGGAACTAACATAGCCCTCTTAAATGCCATGATGCATGTTATAGTAGAAGAAAAGCTCTATGACCAGAAATTTATAGATGAAAGAACAGAAAACTTTGAAGAAGTCGCAGATCTGGTAAAGGAATATACACCCCAAAAAGCAGGAGAGATTTGCGGAGTTGATCCAAAGGATATAGTGAAGGCAGCAAGAATTTATGCCCAGGCAGATGCTGCAGGAATCTACTATGCCATGGGGATAACCCAGCATTCCACGGGAACAAGAGGAGTAATGTCCATATCAAACCTGGCTCTTATGTGTGGTAATGTGGGTAAAGAAAATGCAGGCATTAATCCCCTGAGAGGGCAAAATAATGTTCAGGGAGCCTGTGATATGGGAGCCCTCCCATCAGACTATCCAGGCTACCAAAAGGTCTTCAAGGAAGAAGTAGCAGAAAAATTCGAAAAAGCATGGGATGCAAAGCTTTCAAGGAAAACAGGCAGAACTATATCAGAAATGCTACATGGAGCAGGAGACGGATCCATAAAATTCCTTTATATAATGGGAGAAAATCCTATGGTATCTGACCCAGATATAAATCATGTAAAAAAAGCCCTTGAAAAAGTAGAATTTTTGGTAGTTCAGGATATATTTATGACAGAAACTGCCGAGCTTGCAGATGTAATCCTGCCGGCTTCATCCTTTGCCGAAAAGGACGGAACCTTTACAAATACAGAAAGAAGGGTACAAAGAGTAAGAAAGGCAGTAGAGCCTCTTGGAGATTCAAAGCCTGACTGGCTAATACTAATGGAGCTTATGAAGCAGCTAGGCTTTAAAAAGAGCTATAAGCAGCCATCGGAAATAATGGAGGAAATTGCCTCAGTGACCCCGTCTTACGGAGGCATAGATTTTGACAGGATAGACAAAACAGGAATCCAGTGGCCATGCCCAGCGAAGGACCATCCAGGGACTAAATACCTTCACAAGGAAGCTGTTGCCAGAGGCAGAGGCCTCTTTATGCCTGCCGGTTACGTAGAAAGTGCCGAATTACCTGACAGCGAATATCCATTTATATTCACGACAGGCCGAATTCTCTACCACTACCATACCATGACCATGACAGGTAAAACAGAAGGACTCAACAAGCTTGCACCCCACTCCTATGTCGAAATAAACGAAGTTACAGCTAATAAAATGGGGATAAAGGAAGGCGACAGGGTAAGGCTTGCGTCAAGAAGGGGACAAATAGAAACCTTTGCCAGGATAACAGAAATTATTGATGAAGGCATCCTCTTTATGCCCTTCCACTATGCCCAGGGGGCGGCCAACTACCTTACAAATACTGCAATAGACGCTGAATCCAAAATGCCGGAGCTAAAGGTTGCAGCTGTAAATATGGAAAGGCTAGACCAGAGCCAGGAAATTGAGAAAGAGGTAAATAATGCAAAACTATGAAAGCGTCCTAAGATATGCCATGCAGATGGAGCTTGACGGCTATAATTTCTTTAAGGATAATGCAAGGAAATTTGCAGACCCTACCCCTGCCAGGCTTTTTGAAAATCTGGCAAAGGTCGAAATGGAGCACTATAAATACCTGGAAAACCAGTTAAACAAGTACCTCAAAGACAAAAGCTTTGACCTTAGTGAGGAGGCTATGAATAGGGAAGAAAACATATTTGCAGGTAGAGAAAAATCAGAGCACCTGGGTGCAACCCTTCAGGAGTCAGATATTCCCGACATAACAATTCTTCGCATGGCCTATCTTATAGAAAGAGACTTCAAAGAATTCTATGAAGATGCAGCCCTCAAGGCTGAAGATAAGGGGGCAAAGGCTATATTTGAAAAACTGGCCATATGGGAAAAAGGTCACGAAGCTCTTTTTAAAGCAGAATATGACAAGAGGATGAAGGAATATATGGCCCTGCCTTGGGGAGGCTAGAAAGCTTGTGAAAGCAGGAAAAAATGAAAAAATTTGGAACAGCCATAATACTGGCCGGAGGAAAAAGCTCCAGGATGGGCTTTGACAAACAGTTTCTTACAATCGACAACAGAAGGCTGATGACTAGCATTATAAAAAAGCTGGAAGCAGAATTTGATGAAATAATAATAGTGACAAACAGGCCAGAGGAATACCTGGGTCTGGGGCATAGGATAACAAAAGACCTTATAAGGGATAAGGGGCCCCTGGGAGGCATCCATGCGGGCCTGAGCATAAGCTCAAGCCTCTACTCCCTTGTAATGGCCTGTGATATGCCCAATATCAATATGGACTATGTAAGATTTATGAAAGCCAATATTGGCAAGGATGGGATTACAACCAGGTATTTAGACTGGATTGAACCCTTTTGTTCCTTTTATTCAAAGCACATAGTAAGGGATATAGAAAGCTACCTTGGAACAGGCAAAAGATCCATAAACCATCTTTTGGAAAGCTTAGATATAAATTATATAAAAGAGGCTGAGGCAAGAAAATTCAGCCCAAACTGGCATATGTTTTTGAACCTAAACACAAAGGATGACCTTGAAAACTACCTGAAATCATTAGAAAAGGAATTCGCCTAATGGAAAGCACAAAAAACTACGAAATCCTAAAAATAAAGGGCCAGGAAAAAACTAAAGAAGAAGACCTGGTTGTTGTGGAATACCCCCTGACCCTTGAGCTGGACGGAAAAAAAATAATGACTCTCTTTTGCAGTCCAAAATCTCTGAAGGAGCTGGTTATAGGCTATTTGTATTCGGAGGGCCACATAGAAAGCCTATCAGATCTTGAAAACATACAAATTGATGAAAAAAAAGGCCTTGCCAAGATAAGCCTTACAAAAGGCAGAGAAGAAATATTGGAAAAGAAAAAATTAAATACAGGCATGCCTTCAACCTTTGAAGAAATAAAAGACAGCCTGAAGGATAAGAGGATAAGAAAAAACCTTCCGATTCACGAAGAAATCCTCATGGACTTTATGGCAACCTTCACTGAAAACTCAGATACCTTTACAAAAACAGGAGGGGTTCATAGCTGTGGCCTTTATGATTATGAGGGTATGATATTTTTTGAAGATGATATAGGAAGGCACAACGCCTATGACAAGATATTTGGCAGGGCCCTCTTAGAAGGGATAGATCCCAAAGACAAGATGATACTTACCAGCGGCAGGATTTCAAGTGAGATGCTGGTAAAGGCGGCAAAAAGACAAGTCCCCATGATAGTATCAAAATCAGCTCCTATGAGCCTGGCAATAGACCTGGCAAACAACCTTAACATGTGCCTTATAGGCTTTGTCAGGGGACAAAGAATGAATATATATACAAATATACCAGAGTAAAAATTTTTATCCAAAAGAGAGCAAGGAAGATATGGAAGAAAAAAAGCAGCAGGAGCTTGAGCTTTTAGACTACAAAAAGCTCTACCATGGGAATAGACAAGAGTTTCACTGCCAGATATTGGAAAATTTTAAAAATCCCTACGAGACCCTCTACCTCATTTACAAAGAGATAGCCCAAGACCTTTTTGAAGAATACAAAAAAACAGGCATAAGTGAGGCTGTCTATTATGATTCCATGGGAGATATCGAACTTTGGGCAGATGAGTACAGGGCCCTCTATGGTAAATCGGGCATAGAAGAATATGAATGGATTGAAGAAACCCTTGATATGAAGGTCTTTAAACTGGGCAGGCTTCAGTTTAGTCAAATAGACCCATCAGTCTGTAAGGAGCTTTATGATAAACTTGGCGTTTTAGATAGGGATATTACCCTTATAAACGTCCATGTGCAAAAGGGTGATTCCTTAGATCCAGAAGAATGTCAAAAATCCTATAAGATGGCAAGAGATTTTTATGGTCCCAAAAATCCGGGCAAAACCCTGGTTATAAGGTGCGACTCCTGGCTTTTAAACCCAAAGCTAAAGCTTTTGCTGGGGGAAAACAGTAATATAGTGAAGTTTCAAAAAGATTTCCAGCTTGCTTATGAAGAGAAGAATAACAGGCAGATGGAAGAAAGAGTTTTTGGGAAAGCAACAGACGATATTGCCAGCTACCCCGAAAACACAAGGCTCCAAAAAAGTCTGAAGCAAAGACTCCTTGCAGGGGAGGAATTTGGGACAGCCATAGGTACCTATGTCTTGGAAGAAAAGTAAGGATTAGTGTGATGAATCTAATTAATGTGGGTATTTATAAGCACAGGTAGATGACAGCCTAAAAAACTATCCTTAAAAGAGGGGGCAAGGGAGGGGACTTATGCTTGAGAAAAACAAAAGCAGATACAGAGGCCTGCACTGTATTTTGACTATAATAGTGGGGGTGCTTTTTCTTGCAGCCTGCAGTGAGATAGGAAAAATCCCAAATGAAGGAGAAAACCCCCCTGATAATTCAATTGGAAAGTCAAAGATAGTCGAGGATAAAGATGCCCTGGTGGAGGTCAGCATCAGAGAAGGGAAAGCCTACATAAGCTTTAATAAGGCTGCCTGGAACAGGGTATATGACTATGAAGCCTATATAAGCGAGTATACGCCGGATAGCCAGATCCATGAGGAAGAAATGCTCATAAACACAGAGGGTTACATTGTTGACGCCCTTATAGGCACCCTGGAAGGCTACTCCTATGGCTCGGAAATGCTAACTCCCTCTATAGCTATGCTAGGTAAAGACGGCAGGGTTGAAATTCTAACTGATATAATACCTATGACATTTTCAGACCAAGACCAGGAAGAATATGGCTATGTAGACAAGGATACCTATCATGGAGCCTTTGTAGTACCATGGATAGAAGGGGTAGAGGCTCTTTCCTCCGGAAAAGATAAAAGGGGGAGAGAGACTATCCTGGCAAAAGACCAGGACAAGATTAACCATGACATAGCTGCGGCAGTAAGTATTTCTTATATGGATTTAGGGTCATGGGTTCATGTGATAGAAGCAGGAGAGGACTACAGCAATTACAGCCTTATAATGAATCTTGGCTCTGACGGCAGTGTTACCCTTAACATGGGTTACAGCCTTAGCGAATCTGACTATAGCTACAGTGGAAGCTACAAAATCTCTACAGATATAACGAGGGCAAAGCGAGGTGGAGAGGGAGTAATCGAGCTTGACCTAAAGCGTGATTATGCAGTATTTGATGATGAGCCGGACAAGATAAAGGCAACCTATACTATTGGATCAGGCTTTGATTATAATGGCAGATATATCCAGATGGAGTATCAAGAAGGAGACAGTTTGCCAGGAAACCAAAATAGCCTTTATTTTCAGATAGATTGGATGCAAGATGAGTTTGAGGACTATGGAGAAAACGAAGAGGGGACACTGACAGAGGATGAGCTCTACACCTACCTCTTAGACTCCCTGCCTCAGGTTAGGACCTATGTTAACATGGGCATGAGATTTATGGGTGAAGAGCCTGTGGAGATAGAGGGGATGGTTTGCCAGCAGGTGGCCCTGGGGACAGAAAGTCCTGAAAAATTCACAAGAGAGTTTTTCTATGCTGTAGCTAATAATGGAAATATCTATGAATATGATGCAGTCAATGATGAGTGGGCTCTTGTCTATATCCTGGGGGCTTTTGGATAAGGGACATACAAGAGTGGGGAAGCAATTTTCACTATATTGTCTAGCAGAGCGGGACCATGCGGTTATGCCTCTGCCTCTGAGAAATAATAATCCGAGGCAGAGGTTTTTGCTTTCAAAAAATTTACAAAACACCTTGTATTAATTTGATTGATTCATGATATAATTAGTAAAAAATGAGTGCGAGTAATGTAATTATTGGTTCCGGGGGATGTATGGTTAGCAAAGATATAGACAGCACAAAAATGCTTAATAATTTGTTTGAAAATATGGATGAGGGCTTTGCCCTTCATGAAATTATTTTAGATGGGGAAGGTATACCCTGTGATTACAGATTTATAAAGGTGAATAAGGCATTTGAAAAGATGACAGGCTTGATAGAAGAAGAAATAAGGGGCAGGACAGTGAGGGAGGTTATTCCAAATACTGAGCGCTACTGGATTGACACCTATGGAAGAGTTGCTCTGACAGGTGAAAGTGTAAGTTTCTCCAATTATTCTGCAGGATTGGATAAGCACTTTAAGGTGAATGTCTACAGCCCATCTCCTTATTATTTCGCAACTATATTTATGGATATAACCTTTGAAACAAAAGCCCTTGAGCAGATAAAATACCTGAGCTACCATGACCAGCTGACAGGGCTTTATAACAGACATTTTTATGTTGAGGAGCTGAATCGCCTTGATGTAGAAAGAAACCTCCCCTTTACGATTGCAATGATTGATGTTAACGGTCTAAAGCTCACAAATGATGCCTTTGGCCATGAAGCAGGAGACAGGCTTCTAAAAACGGTCGGTGATATTTTAAAGGAAGAATGCAGGGCGGATGACATAGTATGCCGCTTTGGCGGGGATGAATTTGTAATTTTGCTGCCAAAAACAAGCCATAGGGACGCAGAAGCTCTTGTTAAGAGAATCTATGGAAAAATAGGGAGCAAAAAGATCGAAAATATAATTGTATCTGCATCTATTGGGTGGGGAACCAAAACAAATAGGGATGAGGAGATAAGGGATATCCTGAGCAAGGCTGAAGACCATATGTACAAGAAAAAGGTAACTGAAAGCCAGACAATGAGGATTGAGACAATAGGAATGATTATGCAGACCCTCCACGAAGCTGATTTTAGTGAGAAGCTACATGCGGAAAGAGTCAGCTGTATATGCAGGGAAATAGGCAGGGCCATAGGCCTTGATGCTGAAACGATAAGAGATCTGGAAACAGCGGGCTTTCTTCATGATATCGGCAAAATCGCTATAGACAGGAGTTTGCTGACAAAGAAAGAAGAGCTCTCTGATGTAGAATTCATTGAAGTAAACAAGCATTCCGATATTAGCTATCAGATTTTAAAATCTGCTGATATTTATGCCCGTCTGGCAGAGGGTGTTTTGTCCCACCACGAAAAATGGGATGGGACCGGCTATCCAAGAGAATTATCAGGCAAAAAAATACCCCTTATAGGGAGGGTGATTGCCCTTGCTGACGCCTATGAGGCTATGACATCAGGAAGGCCCTATAAGAAGGCCATAAGCCATGAAAAAGCACTTGAAGAAATAAAAAGATGCTCAGGAAGTCAGTTTGATCCCAAAATTGTTCAGGCCTTCTTAAGCCTTAGCTTTGGTGAAATGGCTTGTGGCTAATATTTACATTTTCTTGTTTTTCTTGTATAATATTCCTTTGACATATAAAAAGACAGACGGTTTGCATATAAATAATAAGTATAGCTTTACATAAACGGAGGATAAATGAACAAACAGGAAAGAACCAGGAATTTCAGTATTATTGCCCACATTGACCACGGAAAGTCAACTCTTGCGGACAGGCTTATTGAAATGACAGGAGTAGTGGCACAAAGAGATATGAAATCCCAGCTGCTGGACAATATGGATATAGAAAGGGAGAGGGGTATCACCATTAAGCTTCAGACCATGAAGCTTGTATATAAGGCAGATGACGGCCTGGAATACTACCTTAATCTCATAGACACTCCGGGCCATGTGGATTTCAACTATGAAGTATCGAGGAGTCTTGCTGCCTGTGAGGGGGCCCTTCTTGTTGTAGACGCAGCCCAGGGAGTTGAGGCCCAGACCCTTGCCAATGTATATCTGGCTATAGAGCAGGACCTTGAAATAATCCCTGTAATAAACAAAATAGATTTGCCAAGCGCAAGACCAGATGAGATCAAAGAAGAGGTAGAGGATATAATAGGTATAGATGCATCCTATGCCCCCCTTATATCAGCAAAAGACGGCCTGAACATTAAGGATGTGCTCGAAGCCATTGTTAAGTATATACCTGCCCCTCCAGGCAGAGTAGATGAGCCTCTGAAGGCCCTTATATTTGACTCCTATTATGACTCCTACAAGGGTGTAATTGCCTATGTTAGAGTTTTTGACGGCAGAGTTAAAAAAGGCGATAAAATAAAGATGATGAACACCAAAAAAGAATTTGAGGTTCTTGAAACTGGTGTTATTTCTCCTGGCCATAATCCGGTAGAAGCCCTTGAAGCAGGGGATGTAGGCTACATAACTGCATCCATCAAGGACATAAGGTCCTGCCGGGTGGGAGATACGATTACAAATGCAAGCAACCCCACACCAGAGCCTCTGCCAGGCTACAAAAAGGCTACCCCAATGGTCTACTGCGGAGTTTATCCTGCAGAGGGTGAAAAATATGAAAATGTAAGAGATGCCCTTGAAAAGCTTCAGGTTAATGATGCGGCTCTTGAGTTTGAGCCTGAAACATCTGCTGCCCTTGGCTTTGGCTTTAGATGCGGTTTTCTTGGCCTCCTCCATATGGAGATAATCCAGGAAAGACTGGAAAGAGAATTTGACCTTGATATGATAACTACCGCTCCGTCAGTTGTATACAGGGTTGTAAAGCTGGACGGTGAAATCCTTATGGTTCAAAACCCGGCAAATCTTCCTCCTGCAGCAGAAACAGACCATATAGAGGAGCCTATTGTAAAGGCTGATATTATAGTTCCCAAGGACTATGTAGGAGCGGTAATGGAGCTTGCCCAGGACAGACGGGGTGAAATGATAAATATGGAATATCTTGACACAAAGCGTGTTGTCCTCCATTACAATTTACCTTTGAACGAAGTGGTGTATGACTTCTTTGACTCCCTAAAATCAAGGACTAAGGGCTATGGTTCCTTTGATTATGAATTTAAGGAATACAGGGAATCTGAGCTTGTAAAGCTTGATATACTTATAAACAAGGAGCAGGTGGATGCCCTGTCATTTATAGTCCATGAATCTACAGCCTACAAAAGAGGAAAATTAATGGTTGAAAAGCTGAAGGGCGAAATACCAAAGCACCAGTTTGTAATTCCTCTCCAGGCAGCAGTAGGCTCAAAAATAATAGCCAGAGAAACTATATCTGCTTACAGAAAAGACGTCCTTGCCAAATGCTACGGAGGAGATATCTCAAGAAAGAGAAAGCTTCTTGAAAAGCAAAAGGAAGGAAAGAAAAGAATGCGTCAGGTAGGTAGCGTTGAGGTGCCACAAAAAGCATTTATGTCTGTATTAAAATTAGACAATTAAGAGTAAGAGCAATAATTCGTAAGAATTATTGCTCTTTATTAAATAAGGAATTTGGGCAGGAGAGAATATGAGGATAATTCACACATCTGACTGGCATTTTGGCAAGAGTCTGGAGGGCAATAGCCGGTTGGAGGAACAAAGGCAGTTTGCAGACTTTTTTGTTGAAAAATGCAGGGAAATAAAACCGGACCTTGTCATAATCGCAGGAGATATATATGATACGCCAAATCCTCCTGCCCTGGCAGAGAAGCTTTTTTATGATACCATCAAAAAGATCTCAAGTAATGGGGAGTGTATGAGCCTGATAATAGCAGGTAACCATGATAATCCCGAAAGGCTTGTGGCGGCATGGCCGCTGGCTACGGAGCATGGCATTGTAATGCTGGGCAGCCCAAGGGCAGTAGCCCAAACAGGCCAGTATGGGAACCACCAGATAAGAGCAGCAGGAGAGGGCTACATAGAAATAGACATAAATGGCGAAAGAGCAGTCATTCTTGCTGTATCCTATCCTAGTGAAAAAAGGCTTAACGAAATAATTTACAAGGATACAGCTGAAGAAGAAGAAAGGCTGCTCACCTATGGGGAAAAGATAAAGGAAATCTTCAAAAATCTCGAGAATAATTTCAGGCCTGATACCATAAATATAACCACCAGCCATCTTTTTGCCTTTGGAGCCGAGGAAGCTGGCTCAGAGCGCAGTATTTCACTTGGAGGGAATTTTATAGTGCCTACTGCATATTTGCCTCAGTCAGCCCAGTACACAGCCCTTGGCCATATCCATAAGCCCCAGGTGCTGCCGGAAACAAAAGGAAAAATGATATATAGCGGGTCTCCCATTCATTACAACAAATCCGAGCCAAAGACCAGTAAAAAAATTTTTGAAATAAATGTAAGGCCGGGGGAGGAGGCTCATATAAGCTCCCATGAGATACCGGTATTTAAGCCCATTGAAATCTGGAAGGCAGACTCAATAGACCATGCCTTAGATCTTTGCGTTGAAAAACAAAAGGAGGAGAGCTGGGTATATTTAGAAATTAAAACTGACAGATACCTAAGAGATGACGAAATAAAGAGAATAAAGGCCTTAAAAGCAGATATTCTTGAAATAAAGCCGGTAATCGAGGCTGTGCAAAGAGAGATGGAGCTTGAAAAAATTAGTGAGATGACCTTTCTTGACCAGTTCAGGGAATTTTATAAATCCCAAAAAAACACACAGGCTCCTGACGAAATAATAGCTGCCCTAGTTTCAATTCTTGAGGAGGACGAAGATGAAGCCAACTAAGCTTACAATAGAAGGCCTGAATAGCTTTAAGGACGAGCAGGTAATAGACTTTGAAATCCTGAGCTCAGAGGGCATATTTGGTATATTTGGCCCCACAGGGAGCGGAAAATCTACTGTACTTGACGCCATAACCTTTGCCTTATATGGAAGGATAGCCAGGGAGGGCAGCTCCAAGGCCAGTGCCGAGGTTATAAATTTAAACAAGGACTCTGCAAGGGTAATATTTGAATTTCAAGTAAATGGGGCTGACCCAAAAACCTATAGGATTTTGAGAGAAATAAAGAAAAACAAGCTTGGAGGTGCAAACACAAGCCAGGTAAAGATTTTTGATATAAGTCAGGAGGAGATAATCCTGGCTGAAAACGTGACAGAGTTTAACGATGAAATTGCAAAAATTATTGGTCTTAGGTATGAGGATTTTGTTAAAACCGTAGTCCTGCCCCAGGGAGGCTTTAATGAATTTTTGAAAATGGAGGGCAATGATAGGAGGAAGGTTCTTGAAAGGCTCTTCAACCTGGAGCAGTACGGAGAAGATCTGGCAAACAAGGTCAGAGCCAGACAAAAGAATCGAGAAAGCATCCTTTTGGGTGTGGCGGGCCAGCTAAAAGCCTATGAAGACTTAAGCGAAGATAAGCTAAAGCAGCAAAAAATAGAAATAGAAGCTAAAGAAAACGAGGAGAAGGACTTAAAGGGCAAAAAGCAAAGACACAATGAGGAGCTTGAAAAAGCAAACAAGCAGTATGAACTGCAAATAAGGCTAAAGGCGGCAGAAGGCGACCTTCAGAAAGAAAAAGAAAAGTCAGAGCTTTGCGAAGCCATTAAAAAAGAAATAGAAAACAGCCGAAAATTTGCTGTAGTAGAAGCTCAGATAAATGATTTTAAGAATCAGGTAGAAAGGGGCAAGGAGCAAAGGCGGGATCTTACTGATGAACAAAAAAGTCTGAAGCAGTTAGAGGATGAGAAAAGCACAAAGGAAAAGCTTTATGCAGAGCTAAAGACCGCAAAGGAAGAGAAGATTCCATTGCTTATAGAGCAAAAAACAAAGCTTAACAACGCCCTTGAAAGCTACGCTAGCTACAACAAAAGCGTTAAGGCTTCGCAAAGCCTGGCGGAAGAAATATCCATAATAAAAAAAGCTCTTGAAGGAAATATTAAATCTGCAGAAAATACAGAGCAAGAAATCACCAGAGTAGAAGCGGAAATACAAAGCGTAAAAAACAAAATTGAAAGTCTCCAGGAAGAAGAAAGCAATGAACTAGACCTGCAAAGGGCGATCCAAATTATAGGCAGTATTGGCAAATTAAAGAAGTCAAGAACCAGGCTTGAAGCAGAGGCAACTAATCTGATAGCCATAAGTGAAGAAATGCAGGGAAAAAATAGCAAAGAAGAAGCTGGAAACAGGATAGAGTCTTGCAGGCTTAAGCTTGCTGAAACAAAAACAAGCCTTAGCAGGCTGGAAATTGAGCTAGACAATATTTCTGCTGGCGAGGAAGCAGGGCCAAAAGCTATACTGGATAAGCTGGAGGCAAGAAAAAAACAAAAAGAAGACCTCAAAAGGCTCCAGCTAGACCTGGAAGAAGCAGTCAAAAAGCACCAAAAAACCTTACAAGAAAGCAAGGAGAAACAAAAAAACAGCGAAATCAATCTGGCAGCAAAAAACGCTCAAGCAACCCAGCTTTGTGCTTCGCAGGATGAAATCAAAGAAAAGCTCATAATGCTCCTGGGTAAATGGGAAAATCCAGAAAACCAGCTAAGCTCAATAGAAAAAACCATGGCAAAAATACAAAAGGATTATGAAGACCTAAAGGCTTTTATGGGCAGTATTGATGAAAAAATCAGACTCAGTAAAGAAAAAGTAGATCGACTTCAAACAAAGATGAATATTGCCCTGGAGAATGCCTTAGAATTACAAAACACGCTCTACAGCAAGGTAGAGGAGCTTGGAATTTTCCCCTTTAGCCAAATGACAGATAACAAGTCGGCCAAGCTCATGGAAGTTATAAAATTAATGGCAGGTTGGAGGCTTTCAAGGGAAGAAGCTAACCTAAAGGAAAAACAGGTAACAGACCATCAAAAAGCAATTGATGAGATAAATGGAAAAATCCAAGGCTTAAAAGACCAGGTAGGCAAAGATATCTTGGCGGAGGAGGATTATTTTAGAATCAAGAAGGCTAATGAGGCCCTGAATAAAGACCATGAGGACCTTGTTAAGCTGCTTTCGGGTTTAAAGCTAAAGCATGACGCTGACGCCTTAAACTTTGAAACCGCAAAAGGTCTTCTTGAAGAACAAAAGGCTTTGGCAAAGGAGCTTGGTATTTTAGACGAACTATACAAGCTGATTGGAGCCCGCAAATTTGTAGAGTTTATGGCCATAAACCAGCTTAAATACGTAACCCTGAAGGCTACAGAAATGCTTGACAAAATAACAGGGGGCTCCTATGGACTTGAGGTGGATAATTTTGGTATGTTCAAGGTCAGGGACAATAAAAATGGAGGGGAAATGCGAAGTGTGAAAAATCTTTCGGGCGGTGAAACCTTCCTTGTCTCCCTATCCCTTGCCCTTGCTCTGTCTGCCCAAATCCAGCTTAAGGGAGTTGCACCCCTTGAGCTCTTCTTCCTCGATGAAGGCTTTGGAACCCTGGATGATGACCTTTTGGATACAGTAATGGAAGCCCTTGAAAAGGTCCACCATGACAGACTCAGGATAGGCCTTATCTCTCATGTTGAACAGCTGAAAAACAGGATTCCTGTGAAGCTTACCGTGTCACCTGCAGTTTCGGGGCTTGGAGGCAGCAAGGTTAGGATTGAATACAGCTAAAAGGAGTTTGAAAAATACTGCAAATCTATAAGGGATGTGCTATAGTAAGGTTTTAGCGTAATTTTCAGTAAAGACAAGAGGTGAAAAATGGTCAATACAAATACAAAAAAAATATTAATATCAACACCGGTAATCGCGCTACTCGTAATGCTTGTATTTTTTCGAACAATAGTCCACTTTCTAACGGAAAGGCTATGGTTTATGGAAACCGGCTATCTTTCGGTGTTTTACAAAATGATTTTTTCAAAAACAATGCTTGTAGTGCCGGTATTTATTGTAACCTTTGCAGCCATAGCGTTTTATCTGGGCTTTGTAAAGCGAAAATACATGAGTGCGGCAGGTGTTGCAGATAACAAGGAAAGCAGCCACAAGCTGAAGGGGTGGTTTTTTGGAGGGGTTGCCATAATATCTGCCCTTATGTCCTATGTAATATCTGATCAGTACTGGATGGAAATTTTAAAGTTTTGGAATCAGACCAGCTTTAATATAGCTGATCCTATATTTAACAAGGACTTGTCATTTTATATTTTCTCCCTCCCTCTTATCAGGGCAGTATTTGGATTTGCAGTTAATATATCGGGAATTCTAATTGTCTTGTCAATTATATATTTTGGAGTCCTCTACCGTATGTATCCACCGGTTCGAGTAGAGGGCAATATCTATGAGGGTAATTTTGGATCTGTAAAAAACAGGATATTTGAAAGCCGTGAGCTGAACCTTCTAATAACTATCCTTTTGGTTGCTGGCGCAGTCTTTCTTCTTACCCTCGCAGCTGGCTATTATCTTGATTCCTTTGAGCTATTGTACTCGGGCAGGGGGGCGATTTTTGGAGCTGGCTATACGGACGTAAGGGTTACAATGTATGTAAACAGGATAAAGACGGGGATTGCTGTCTTTCTTGCTCTTTTTATGCTAACAGGCCTAAGGAATAAAAAAAAGCAAAAGATATTTGCTCTAGGAGCTGGACTCCTTGTAGCAACTGCTTTTGCTGGTACGGCTATTGAAAGCTCTGTTCAAAGCTTTGTTGTAAGTCCCAACGAGCTTATTAAGGAAAGACCCTATATTGAAAATAATATAAAATATACAACTCTTGCCTACGGCCTTGATAAGATTGATGTAAAAGACTTTGCCGTAGACCAAAGGCTTACTATGAAGGATATAGAAGCCAATAGCCAGACCATAAAGAACGTATCCATAAATGACGAAAGACCGGCTCTTGAAGCTTTTAACCAGCTTCAGGGTATGAGGGGCTATTACAGGTTTTATGATGTGGATACAGACAGATATTATATAGATGGAAATATCCAGCAAATATTTTTGTCAGCCAGGGAGCTGGACAAGGAAAAGCTTGACCATAATGCCCAATCCTGGGTTAACTCAAAGCTAAAATACACCCATGGCTATGGCATGGCGGCCGCTCCTGTAAACAAGATAAACAAGGCAGGCCAGCCTGAAATGATTGTAAAGAATATGCCTGTGGACTCAGAGCTTAAAGAGCTCAAAATTGACAAACCTCAAATATACTATGGAGAGCTTACCAATGACTATGTAATAGTAGACACAAAGGAAGAGGAATTTGATTACCCGCAAGGAGACTCCAATGAAACAACGGAATATAGCGGGATGGGGGGCATAAAGCTGAATCTGGTCAACAGGATTCTCTACGCTATAAAATACAATGACCTAAAGCTGCTTATCTCAACCGGTCTTAGCTCTGATTCCAGAATTCTTGTAAACAGGAACGTTGTAAAGAGAATTGAAAAAATCGCACCCTTTATTGAATTTGAGCCCGATGCCTATGCAGTCATCAATGAAGGAAGAATCTATTATATTGCAGATGGGTATACAAAAAGCAGCTATTATCCATATTCTGAGCCCTATGACGAGGCGGGGAATAACTATATAAGAAATTCAGTAAAGGCTGTAGTAGATGCCTATGACGGGAAGGTCAGTTTTTATATTTCAGATACCAATGACCCGATAATAGCTACCTATAGCAAAATCTTTGATAATATGTTCAAATCTCTTGATCAAATGCCAAAGGGCCTGAAGGAACATATAAGATATCCGAAGGATATATTTGAGATAATGTCAAGGATGTACCTGACTTACCATACAACAGATCCTAATGTATTCTACAACCGTGAAGACAAGTGGGCTATCCCTATGGAAACCTATCAGAACCAGGAAGCTGCAATGCAGCCTCTTTACTTCACCTTTAAATTGCCGGACGAAGAAAAGGCTGAATTCCTCCTGAGTATGCCCTTTACCCCAAACGGTAAGCAGAACCTTACAGGCTTTATGGTGGCAAGAAACGATGGAGACAACTATGGAAATCTGGTATTGTACAGGTTCCCCAAGGATAAAGTCATAATCGGTCCCCAGCAAATAGAAGCCCAGATAAGCAATAATGATGTAATTTCAAGAGATCTTTCCCTTTGGAACTCCCAAGGCTCAGAGGTAATTCGGGGTCATTTATTGACAATTCCCATGGATAACTCTATACTCTATATAGAACCCCTTTATATTAGGGCCAGCTCTGAAACTGCAATACCAGAGGTGAAGCGTATAATTGCGGCATTTAACAGCAAAATAGTTATGGATACAAGCTTAGAAGGTGCTTTAAAACAGATATTCGCGAGCAGCAACGGGGAAATACCGGAGGATTTTGTTACCCCTGACAACAATGGAGCTATAGAAAACGCAGACGATCAAGGCACAGACCAGGGTGATTCAGGGTATGCAAGTACCGATGAAGCTATAAAAAAAGCAAATGAACTTTATGAACAAGCCCAGGAGGCTCTTAAAAATGGCTCCCTAAGCGAATACGAAAGACTTATAAACGAACTAGGCAGACTCTTGAAAGAACTGCAATAATCGGAGGGCAAATGCAAAAAATAGGTATTTTAACAGACACAACCTGTGATCTGGATATGGAGTATCTGGAGCAAAAGAATATCAAGGTTATTCCCCTGCAAATTATCTTCAATGACGGAAGAACCTTCAGGGACAGATTTGAGATCAGCTATCAGGAAGTAATTGATTCTCTTGATAAATTTGAAACAAAAACATCTCTGCCACTCATGCAGGAGGCCATAGATGCCTTTGATGCCTTTGTAAAGGAGGGCTACACCCACATCTTCACCGTGATGCTGGCAAGCAACCTAAGTGGAACCTTTAACATGGTCCAGACTCTGTCAAAGGAATATGAGGACAGACTAACAATAAGAAACATTGACGAAAACAGCGTGACAATGGGAAATGGCCATTTCATAAGAATTATCCAAAGCATGATAGAGGAAGGCAAAAGCTTTGAAGAAATAAGCCTTTATCTTGATGAAAATATGGGAAAGCAAGAAATCTTCCTGGCTGTTGAATCCCTAAAGCACCTTATCAGAGGAGGAAGAGTTGGCAAGGTTGCCGGTCTTTTCGGTGAAGCCCTCGATATAAAGCCTATCCTTCGCATAGACAGAAAAGCCAGTATTCTGCCCCATGATAAGGTAAGAGGCAGAAAAAAATCCATCATAAAGCTTGTAGACCTTCACAAAGAAGCAGCTAAGGGCAAGGAAGTGGAGAAATTCTATATCCTCCATGGAGATAGAATAGCTGATGCCAAGCTGGTAGAGGAAAAGCTGCGTGAGGCATTTAATACTCCTATAGAGACAACCCAGATAGGATCCCTGGTATCAGTCCACGTTGGACCAGGACTGATAGGAGTAGTTGCAATATACAAATAATTTAACAAAGTCGGCTCAACCGAGTGTTTTCTTGGCCCCACTGTTAAAAAAACAAGAAAGGAATTTAACAAAATGAACCTAATCATCAAGCAAGATGAAAAAACCAAAATCCTCGTACAATCTGCAATAATTGCAGCCCTGTATGCGGTACTGACAGTTTCTATGGCACCCATATCCTATGGCCCCTTACAGCTGAGATTATCAGAAGTAATGATCCTACTGGTGCTCATAAACCCCAAATACAAAACAGGGTTAATCCTGGGCTGCCTTATAGCCAATATCTTCAGCCCCTTTGGTATAACAGATATGATTTTTGGAACCCTGGCAACAGCCCTTGCTGTGTTCGCTATGGCTAAAATTAAAAATATCTACCTTGCATCCTTAATGCCTACTTTGGCCAATGGGATAATAATAGGCCTTGAGCTAATGTATGTGCTAAACCTGCCCTTTGTGGAAACGGCATTGTATGTAGCACTTGGAGAATTCCTTGTAGTATCAGTAATAGGAATCCCCCTCTTTAAGGTCCTTACCTGCAGGTTTCCCCAGGTAATTCAGGGAAAAGGCTGTTAAATAAAAGCTATAAACAAAACGACAACATATTTTGTGCATAAGGCGGATCTGTAATAAGGATACCGCCTTTTTTAAGGCCAAAGGCAAGATAAATCCATCAGGCGAAGGGAGAAAACAAAAAGTGGATTATTTATACACTACGGGCTTTATTCTTGTGCTGCTATTTGCAGTTATGGGAATAGACGATTTTATTTGGGATCTATTGTCCTTAATAAGGCGAAAAAAATATAATAACCAGCGAATTAATCTAAAGGATT
>JBDHVO010000003.1:0-20538 GCA_039809675.1 Proteocatella sp. | reverse complement strand
ATCTGATTTCAAAATCTTGATAAAGTCTTTAATTCTGTCGTCTTGCATTAGGTCTTGAGTTATTAAGAAATCATAATCCTCATTTGTCACTTCCACAAAATCAAGACCCATGGCCTGGGCTGCAGAATAAACTCCCAGTCCTGCTTGTGCAGATCCTGTTTTCACAGCTGCAGCAACTGCCATATGAGTATTTAGTTCTCTTTGGTAGCCTGCTATATCCTGGGGGGCAATTCCTTTTAATTTAAGGTTATAGTCAAGCAGGATTCTTGTTCCTGCTCCCCTTTGCCTGTTTGCATAAACAATACCGTCTTGTGTAAGGTCTTCAAAGCTCTGTATATTGAGTGGATTCCCTTTTGCTACAATGAAGCCCTGTTTACGCTGGACTCCTTTTATGAGAACCATTTTTTTGCCTGAGAAGTATTTTTTTACGTAGCTAATATTATATTCCCCGGTTTCTTCGTCAAGCAGGTGGGTTGGGGCAATATGACATTCTCCCTTCATTAGGGCCATTAGGCCTCCGAGGCTGCCTACATGGCTGGATGAAAGCGGCATAATATCTCCAAGCAGGTCCATAATAAGATCATGACTGCCAATAGAAACAAGGGTAGTCATGATTTCGGATTTTGATTTTAAGAGCCTGACTCTTATTTCTTCTCCAGCTTCAGAGCCTTCCCTGTTTCTTGGGATAATCCCTATACCATCTGCTTTTACAAGGCTCATGCTGGTTCCTGCTCCACCTGGCAATGGAGTAGCTACAAGCCTTCCATTTACAAAGCCCAGATTTACCCTGACAAGATCCTTATGTTTTAAGGAAGAGACAATTCTTCTTGAAAGGCTTGCACTTACATATTCTTCGTCAGACCTTTTAATGCCTTGAAATTTTTGGATAAGGGGTTTAACAAATTCATCAAATACGAGATAGGCTGACACAGGGTAGCCAGGTACACCAATTACAGGCTTCCCCTCTATAATTCCAAGTATTGCCGGTTTTCCAGGCTTCATAGCTACCCCATGGACAATCACCTCACCCAGCTCCTTTATAAGCTTTACAGTGTAGTCAGTTGTCCCAGCAGATGAACCAGCATTTACAAGCATTATGTCGTTTTCTCTCACGCCCTTCAGGATGGCTTCCTTCAGAATAGCCAGATCATCAGCATGGGGATGATATCTTTTTGGCAGGCCGCCATTTTCACTTACCATTCCTGCAAAAACCCAAGAGTTAGAGTCTATGATTTTGCCATCACTTATATCACCCATATTCTCAACAATTTCAGTTCCAGTCGGCAAAATCCCAACCTTAGGCTTTTTGTATACCCTTATTACTTCGATCCCGCCGGATACCAGGGCTCCCAGATCTATGGGTCTGATTTTTTGGCATGACGGAAGTATCATTTCTGTGGCTACTATATCTTCTCCAATCTGTCTCACATGCTGCCAGGGATAGGCAGCATTGAGGATCTTAACCCTCTTTTCTTGTAGGTGAATTACATCCTCAATCATTATAACTGCATTGTAGGGCTCTTTTATCTGGTTGCCCGTGTTTATATATACGTAGTCTTTTCCCTCCTCCAGAGTAAGAGGAGCAGCCTCTGTCGCATTTTCCGTTGCCTCTGCTATAACCGCAATGCCATCCATGGCTGCTGCGTTATAATTTGGCGAGGATACTTTGGCAAAAACAGCTTCGTAGGTCACCCTCCCCAAGGCTTCTTTAAGGGATATTTCTTCACACCCAGGCATAATATTAAATTTTTTGTAATAAAGCTCTTTAGCCTCATCTGGATCAATATTGTCTATATAGGTATTTCTTTCCATATGTCTCATCCTCCTAAAGTAAAAATACTTGCCTTTCTTCTCCCTTATTTACCCCTTCTTCGTGGGGTTTTAACACAATATAACCCTGAGAATCAGCCAAGAGTGATATCATGCCGGATTTTCCATGGCTAGGGGAAGCATAATATTTTCCTTCCTCAAATCTAAGCTTTACCATCAGATATGTTTCCTTGCCGGGAGATGAGGGAAAATTGTATTCCATAGTGGCCCTTACGAATGGCCATATTTTCTTGTTACCAAGCCTTTGGTCAAGATAGGGTTCAATAAGAGCCTTAAAAACAATTATTGACGACACAGGATGACCTGGAAGGCCGACAACAAGCTTACCGTCGCAATCTCCTATAATTGTAGGCTTGCCCGGTTTTATTGAAAGTCCATGGGCCAGAACCCCTTTGCCTTCAAAGGAATTTATTACCTTGTTTGTGTAGTCCCTTGTACCTACTGAGCTCCCCCCTGATAAGAGGACAATATCAGAAGCCTTTAGAGCTTTTGAAACTTCTTCCCTCAAAAGCTCATAGTCGTCCTTTACAATAGTTCTAGCTGTAACCTCTCCTCCTGCCTTTTCACACAAAACCTTCAGGGCGTAAGAATTTATATCCCTTATTTTTCCTGGAAGGAGGTCTTCATCAATATCAACCAGCTCATCTCCTGTGGAAATAATATATAGCTTTGGTTTTTTATATACTTCTACCTTTGAAATTCCCAAAGCTGCCAGAGTACCTACTGCCTCTGCATTTATTACCCTTCCCTTAGTAAGAATACTCTCACCCTGCTTTATATCATCACCGGCATAGATAATATTTTCACCTTTAGCCACCGGTTTGTAGACAAGAAGTGTATCCTCGCCCATCTTTTCAACATTTTCAATCATAACAACAGCACTGGCTCCCTGGGGAACCATAGCTCCCGTTGGGATATAGACCGCTTCTCCAGAGCTTACTCTTGTGTCAGAAATAAGACCTATTTTGATTTCTCCCTTTATTGAAAGAACCGCTGGTATCGTATCAGTTGCCCCATGGCTGTCCTCAGCCGTTATTGCAAAACCATCAACAGTTGAACGATTAAAGTCAGGAACGTTGATATGTGAAATTATGTCTTGAGCAAGGGTTCTGTCAACTGCTTCAAATATTCCTACCAGCTCAGAGCCTATAGCAAAATCTTTGAAGCTATCTTTAATCAGTTTTCTTCCTTCTTCTACTGTCACCACATTAAAAAAATCCATTTCTAAAATACCTTTCCAAATCAAACTTCAAGGGTTGTATATTCATTATTCAAAAGATCTACAAGCAGGAGCTTATTGCGCAAGAGTTCTCCTCTGTCAAGAAGGATTTTAACTGCCTCACTGACCTGGATGGACGCTATAAGGGCAGGCGTAAACGAAGGGTTTCCCAGCTGCTTTTCAATACCCTTGCATATACCTGACCCATATATTTTACTAAGGGTGTCATCTCCGGGAAAAACACTGCTTACCTGGCCATACCAGCCGCCTATAGCTCCATGCACCAGGGGTAGCTGGAGGCTTTTGCAGACCCTTTCAAGAACCAGCCTTGTTTCAATGCTATCCAGGGCATCTATTACAAGGTCATGGCCCCGAATAATTCTTTCAGCATTCTCCTTATTCAAGTACTTTTTTACCGGCCTAACATATATTTCAGAGTTTATCCCTTTCATTCTTTCCTCAGCCACAAGGGCCTTGCTTCTTCCTATGGAGCTTTCGTCACACAATATTTGCCTGTTTAGGTTGCTTACCTCAAAAACATCTGAATCTACAGCTGTTATATACCCAGCCCCTAGTCTTCCCAGCATCTCAATTATATAACCTCCAAGGCCTCCGCAGCCTACAAGGCAAATCTTGGAATTTTTTAGAGTCTTGTTTTCCTCTCTTGAAATTGATTCTAAATTCCTCCTGTATCTTTCCACTAGCCACCTCCCAGGGGCGGAAAAAGCGCCAGGACATCATTTTCAGCCAGAGGACAAAGCCCATCTGCCCTTCTTCCATTTATCATTATTATAGCCACGTCTTCAGGTAAAATTCCAAGATTTTCTATCACACAAAGGGGAGTAAGGCCCTTATAATATTCAAAGGATGTTTCCTTTTCTCTCTTATCCCTCAGATTTGCAAATAGCTTTACTGTAATTGCCAAACTCATTCCTTCCTTTCTTTTATTTTAAAATTGGCTGGATTGTCCTGATTTTTTCCATAAAAACCCAAAGCAATCCTGTAGGGGCCCGGACACCCCGGGGGTAGAAAGGCAACCCTATCTCCAGGTCTTATTATATATTCCAGCTCATGAACAAAGCCATTTACAAAGATAACCTCTATTTCATCATCATGTATTCCCAGCCTCTTGGCCAAATCCCGGCCGCTTATAGGACTATTTAGGTCCATAATGAGGGGCAAGCTACCACTAATTTTGCGTAAAACAGCATCAAGATGCAAAAAACCCCTAATTTCTACAGTATTCTTATCCATATGACCTCCCTCCACAAGCTTTGCTATGCTTCTTGGCTCCCATCTCTTGCTTTACATGAATAAGCCGGATCAGTGTCCGGCTTATTCATGCTTATATTATTAGATGTTTAGGTATCAATTGCCGGTGGATAAATTAAAAATCAAAGACCCTGTCAACCTCTTCATCTGTAAAATCCCAAACCACATTGTGAGGTGGTAGCGGCTCATACTCCATAAACTCCGGAAGCCTGTCATGGGCATTGTTGAGACCAGCTTTTATATTAAATTCCCGCTCAATTTTCAAGACATTTTCCCCAAGCTTATCTACATCCTCAGAAGTAAGACTAAGGCCATACTGGGCATTTATCATATCAATCATGGCCTGGTAGCCACCAGGATTGTCAGCTATTCCAAAGTACACAAATAGACACATACCAGTGCTATCAACAGCCGCTGTTCCTATCTGCATGGCTCTTGAGTATTCAATTTGTCCATCCTTTTTCAAAGGATCAATATCAGCTCCGACCTTTAGTATGTTGCCTGAAATACAGTAGCCTGCAGTATGGTCAGCCCCCATAGGAGTTGTGGCATAGGTCAAGCCTATTCCCTTAATCGCACGTGGGTCATAGGCAGGTATGGCCTGGTCTTTGACAACAGGGACTCTGAAAAGTCCGCAGAGCTTGCCCACAATAGCTGTTCCCCCACCTATGATTCTTGCCAGGTCTGTAGGCTTTGCCATATCATATATTATCTCCAGCACCCTTTTACCGTCTCCCCATGGAATCAGGCCTCCCTCCATGGCATTGGCAACTGCAACTGCAACCTCTATACTGTCAACCCCCATATCATCCATTGCCCTGTCTATATAGGCAATATCATCAAGACTCTGGATAGCTGCATCTGCGCCTAGTCCCCAGATCGTTTCATATTCAAAGCCACTAGTTACGTATTTGCCCTCTTTGTCAGCATACCACTGGGAGCATCTTATTATGCAGCCCCTGTGACAACCATGGGATACTTTACCATCGCCTCCCCGCTCTGTTATCGTTGCATTTAGTGTCTCTCCAGAGAAATTATCGTGATACAGGGATCTTCCCTCTTTGAAGTTGTTTGTAGGGAGCCCTCCTGCTTCATTTATGATATTCACTAGTACATCAGTTCCGTATAAGGCTAGTCCCTGCCCAGCAACCGGGTGGTCCATAAGGGCTTTGGCAAATACCTTTGATGCTTCCTTGAATTTTTCAGGATTTATAATCGGAACAGGCTCCGAGCCCTGACCGTCTATGACAAGAGCCTTGATTTTTTTTGAGCCAAGGACTGCCCCAAGACCTCCCCGGCCCGCACTTCTTATGTTTGACTCTGGATCCTTGAAGGAAATATTTGATGTTAGAAACTTATGCTCGCCAGCTGGCCCAATAAGTCCAATCCCAATGTTTTCTCCATATTTTTGATTTAACGTTTCTATAGCCTTGTAGTTACCACAGCCTCCGAGGATTTCAGAAGGTGCCTCATCAATTGAAACCCCATCCATAGAGATTTTTATAATATAGTATTTATCATCGTTTTCTGCAGGCATCCCTTCAATCACCAAAGCCTTGATTCCCATTTTTGCCATAAGCTGAGAGAAGGTCCCCCCTGTATTGCTTTCTTTTATGCCTCCTGTCAGAGGGCTCTTGCTTCCCACAGAAAGTCTCCCTGAATTCGGGGCTGAGGTCCCGCTAAGAAGACCGGGAGCAAAAATAATTTTATTGTTTTTGCCAAGAGGATGACATGTAGGCTTTACTTCGTCATTGATAAAGGCCGAGGTAAGCGCCCTGCCTCCAAGGCCAGCATACTTTTCGGGAACTTCGCCGATAGCAGCTTCTTTGCTTGTCATGTTTACACGGATAAATTTAAGCACAAAAATACCTCCTTCAATATTTGTTGCAGTCAAACTGCCTTTGGGGAAAAGTCATAAAAATACAACCTGTTAACCAAATCCTTTCCAAATATCGGGAGGCAGCGCAGTTTCCCGCTCTACCCATTGGTTGATGCTCATAGCATAGCCTTAGAGACGTCAACTCGGACTTATATTTTTTGACAAGTGCACACCTGTGCAATCGTTTTCATTAATTATATCATATTATTTTCAGAATTGCACTACTTGTCAATTAATTCTCGCTCAAAATAATTATTTCATCGCCTGGCCTGATAAGGCCTCCCTTTATTACCTTGGTAAAAATTCCTTCCTTGGGCATAACACATTTACCTACCTTCCGGGCTATTTCGCAGCCTGTATGACATTCCTTCCCTATCTGGCTTACTTCATGGACTGTTTCTCCAATTGATAGCTGAGTGCCTACGGGTAGCTCGTAAAGTATGATTCCTTGTGTTGTAATGTTTTCCGCAAAAATTCCGGGCACAAGACCTTCAGTCCCTTCATTTTGCATTTTTTCGAAGCTCTCAAGGCCTAGAAGACTCACCTGCCTATGCCATGGCCCGCTATGGGCGTCGCCCTTTAGGCCATGCTCCTCAATAAAAAAACCCTCGTCTATAGGAGTTTTTACAACTCCCTTTTTGTCGGAAATGTTTAACGAAACAACCCTCCCTACTTTATGTCCCGAAAAACTGTCTTCGATCTCTTGGCCTCTTGCATTGTCTTTTTCCACCAAATCTTCTCCATTTCTTAGATATGTCCCTGATTTCCCTCCGGTTTTTTTTATAAGCCTTATGTTTTCAAGGACCATATCCTTGTCAAGAGCCTTGCACATATCGTATATTGTAAGGCAGGCTATGCTGACAGCCGTAAGGGCTTCCATTTCTACTCCAGTTTTACCGGTAGTTCTTACTTCTGCCTCAACCTCTATTGCGCAATCTATAAACTTAAACCTTAGGTCAGCTCCAGTCAGAAGGATATTATGACACATAGGAATAAGATCGCTTGCCCTCTTTGCCCCCATTATCCCGCCAATCTGGGCAACAGAAAGCACATCCCCTTTTTTTACAAATCCTGATTTTATCATATCAAGGGTTTCTGCCTTCATTGTTATCCTACCTCTGGCCACAGCAGATCTTTTGGTGTCAACTTTGTCTCCCACCTCTACCATATGGGCCCTGCCGCTTTCATTAAAATGTGTAAATCCCATCTAACCTCCAATCTGGTTCATATTCCGCTTAATATAGTCTCTATTTTCAAGCCTATGGGCTTCTTCTTTTTTGTCTATTGCACTTAAAATTACGTCTTTTAGGTCCCTATCCTTACCGATGTAGTCTTTCAAATCAACTTCCTCATCAGAATGAAGGCAAAGCTTCAGCTTTCCTGTAGATGTCAGCCTTATACGGTTACAGTGCTCACAAAATTTACAGCTTATAGGATTTATAAGACCAACCTTCCCCATGGCTCCAGGCAGCCTGTAATAGGTTGCGGGTGAGGATATATCAGCTTTTCTAACAGGAATAAGGTTGCCAGCCACCCTAAGAACCTCATTGTTTGATATAAAATTTTTTTCAGCCCAGTCTGCTGCCTGGCCTATTGGCATAAGCTCAATAAATCTCACATCAAGAGCTTCGTTTTTGGTAAGATTTGCAAAATCTTCAATTTCATCATCGTTGAAGCCGCCAATTAATACAGTATTAATTTTCAAAGGATAAATGCCAGCCTTTTTTGCCTTTTCAATCCCCCTAAAAACCCTTGCGAGGTCCCCGCCTCGTGTAATTTTTTTGTACTTAGCCTGATCAAGGGTATCAAGGCTTATATTAAGCCTTTTTAGACCTGCTTCCTTCAGGTCTTCTGCCATTTCCTCAAGCAGAATACCGTTAGTAGTCATGGCGAGGTCTTTCACCCCCTCAAGGAGGCTAAGTCTTCTTATGAGATCTACTATACCTTTTCTTACAAGGGGCTCTCCCCCTGTAAGTCTGATTTTGTTGACCCCAAGCTCTACAAAGACTCTTGCCACCTCATAAATGTCCTCAAGGGACAATAGGTCCTTGCAGTCAACCTTGCTTTCAATCCCAGCCTCCGGCATACAGTAGGTGCACCTTAGATTGCACCTGTCAGTAAGGGATATCCTCAAATAGTTAATTTCTCTTCCAAACGAATCCTTCACCGGTACACAACCCTTCCTTGTTCGAGGTAAATAACATCATCGCATAACCTTTCAGATTGTCCAATGCTATGAGTCACAATAATTATAGTTGAATTCCTGTTTTTGTTGAAGTTCAATATTTCTCTTTCCATTATCCCGATAGAGTCCGGATCTATATTGGATGTAGGCTCATCTAGGAGCAAAAGGTCAGGCTCAAAGACCATCCCTCTTGCAAGGGCAACTTTTTGAGACTCTCCGCCTGAGAGCCTATCAGCCCTCTTGTCTTTAAGGTCTTCTATTTCAAAGGCCTTTATAATTGATACAACCCTTTTATCTATTTCCTTCAGGGAAATTTTGCGAAGCTTGAGAGGGTAAGCTATGTTTTCATATACACTTCTTTTAAAAAGATAGGGTTTTTGGAATACATAGGTCATATTTTCAGTAATTTTTGAATTAAGGCTTTGATTATTGTAGGTTATCCTGCCGGAGAACTCATCATCCAAACCACTTATAATATTTAAGAGGGTGCTTTTGCCGCATCCGTTTGGACCTGTAATCCCCGTAATAAGCCCACTTTTTATTGTTAGAGCATCAATATCAAGAACCTTCCTGTCTCCGTAGCTTTTGCTTAAATTGTCTATTTGAAGCTTCATTCGCCCTCCTGGCCATAGGAATATATGAGACTGTGAACAAGAAAGGATATTAGCAGCAAAATAATTCCCAGAGCAATTGCGGTTGGATAGTCACCCATGGAGTTCATCATGGAAATGGTTGTTGTCATTACCCTGGTTGAGCCTTTAATATTACCCCCTACGATCATAACTGCTCCAACCTCAGAAATCGCCCTTGAAAAGGCTGTTGCAACATTAACCATAATATCAACTCTTAGCTCCTTTATTATTAGGATAATTGTATCAGGTGTCTTTGCCCCTAGAGTGCTTGAGGCCGCCTTAATGACCTGGCCTCGGGATTTTACCAGACTATAGGTAAGCCCTAATACAAGAGGCACCACAAGGACGCTTTGGGCTATAATCATTGCTTTGGGAGTGTATAAGAGCCTTAGGTAGCCAAAGGGGCCTCTTCGCGAAAGAACAATTGCAACAATAAGGCCTATGATTACTGTGGGGGTGCTCATGGAGGTATATATTATTCTAGAGATCAGCTTTTTGTACTTGAATTTCTTTACTCCAAGATAGACTCCCAGGGGCACACATACGATAGACGCCAGGAGGGTAGCCGTTGAGGATACAAAAAGTGATAGCCCAATTATGCTGTAAATTTCCCTGTTTAGGGAAAACAAAAGCCGGAATGCTTCCTTGAATCCGTCAAGAATATAATCCACTAAATACTCCTTTATGCTTCACGTATCTCGCAGCAGCCTAAATTAAAGTCACAAAAGGCGGTCATAGACCGCCTTCCATTAACTACCACTAATTGCCATTTGGTATAAACAGGGGTTGCCCATATTCTTCGACACCAAATTCTTTGATTAAATTCTGCCCCTTTTCCGAAAGTATCCAGGTCATAAAGGCTACTGCACCTTCATTATTTATGTTCTCGTTTTTTTCAGGGTTTACCGGTATTACTCCATACTGGTTAAAGAGGTTGTTATCTCCTTCAATAATAATATCAAGGCCAAGATCGTCCTTCATGCTAAGGTAGGTTGCCCTGTCTGTTATGGTATAAGCCTGCTTTTCATCCGCTATCTTTAGCACGTCTGCCATGCCGCTTCCCGCCGAAAGATACCAGTCTCCTGCAGGTTCAATTTCAGCCGCCTTCCATATGCTTAGCTCTTTTTTGTGGGTTCCCGAATCATCCCCTCTAGATACAAATACAGCCTTTTCACTTGCAATGGCTTTAAGTCCTTCAAGAATATCACTTGGACTGGCTTCCTTGAGCTTTAAAGGATCTTCCTTTGGACCTACCAGTATAAAGTCATTGTACATAACATCATGGCGCTCTGTACCGTCACCCTCTTCAACAAATTTTAGTTCGTCGGTCTTAGCATGAACAAGAAGCACATCAGCCTCCCCGTCACGACCCATCTGCAGGGCTTTCCCTGTTCCAACTGCAATTGTTTTTACTTCATAACCTGTATCCTCTGTGAATATTGGCAGAAGATAATCTAAGAGTCCTGAATCCTGGGTACTGGTTGTAGTCGAAAGAATAATTTCTTTGTTTGCCGGCTCTGCCGGGCCTTCAGTCTCTCCAGAGTCATTGGTTTTTGGTGCACAGCCTGCTAATAGAGACGCAGCAAGAGCACCCGATAAAAGCATCCCTAACCATTTTTTCATCTTCATTATAATACTCCCCTTTTAATTTATTATAAAAAAGCACCTGCGCTTAATTACCCACCTAATGTAATTTCAGAAGATTTCTTTATTTCGTTATCCCCATTATAACACATTAATATGATGAATTGTCAACAGCTATAGCGTTTTTGAGTCAGATGCACATTCTGTAGCTGACCCTGTCATTATTTCAAGCCCATGGTGGACACTATCCATAATATATTCCATAGCTTCTCTTACAGCCTTGGGGCTGCCTGGCAGGTTAATTATAAGAGTAGTGCCGCGAATTCCAGACACAGCTCGTGACAGCATGGCCCTTCTTGTTATTGTCAAGCTATAGCTTCTAATTGCTTCTGCTATGCCACTTGCCATTTTATCACAAACCCTTATGGTTGCCTCTGGAGTAAGATCCCTTTTTGAAAAGCCTGTACCTCCTGTAGTAAGGATAAGGTCAACCTTAAGTATGTCAGCCATAAAAATCATTTCTTCGGCAAGAGCATCCTCTTCATCTGGCAAAACAAGATACTTCTCCACCCTATAGCCGGAGCTTTCTAAAAGCTCCCCTATTAGCCTGACTGACTGGTCTTCTCTTTGTCCTGAGAATCCCTTGTCACTGGCTGTTATAACTCCTACTCTAAACATCCTTCCTCCTTTATGCAGCTATATCTTACAGGTCTACCGGCTCATGGGTTGTTATACTAGCCAGAAAGCCTTGTTCCTTTAGTTTTCCCTTTATGGCCTCAAAGCTCGCCAAATTTTCAGTTATTATGGTGTGGTAGTGGTAGTCCGAGGTTATATTTTTTAGAGGAAAAGATTTGCCATCCTTTATATTCTGTACAAAAAGATCTACATCGTACCTTGACTTAATCATAAGCTCAGCCCTTATCAGGCCGTATACCTTGTGGTAGACGAATACATCCTTGATTATTCCTCCATAATCAACAATAGTGTAGAGCTCCTCAGCTATCTGTTCATCGGTATGCCTCAATTTTAATACCTTCTCTACTCCAGTCTCCTTATGCAGCATATAGCCTCGGCTCGTGGATATAATCTTGTAATTGGCAGCCTTTAGCAAGGCGATGTCCTGGACAATAACCTGCCTGGTAACTCCAAGGCTCTCTGCAAGCTTGGTCCCAGAAACCGCCTTGGGATTTTCTTTGAGAATTTCTATGATTTTTTTTCGCCTTTTATCGCCTTCCATAGTTTAATCAGCCTTTCTACAGTAGCCTAAGGAGGCCACCTGGTCTTTTTTATTATGTAAATAATACCATAAAAACACCAGGTAGAGAGCACTTAAATATTTTTAATACACAAAGAGGCGGTCATATAGACCAGCCTCTTCTTATACTTTTATTATCTTAATGTTTATGCAAGCTCTGTTTTTTTTGCTTCTGCCTTTCCTTTGATAGCAAAACCAATTGCTCCACCTGCAAGAGCAAAAACGATGGCTGGTACAATCCAGGCAAAGCCCTGCTCTGCCAGCGGCATTATATTCACTACATCATTAAGGGGCTTCAAAGCTCCCGCAAGGTTTAGGCCAGGAATGTTTATTATTTTTATTGCATCTAAGGCTCCAACCAGGCCTGCTCCAAAAACCCCACCCTTATAGAAGCTATCGTTTGGAATAAGACCATCAGCCAGGTTAAACACAATTAATACTATGGCGATAGGGTAGACCATGACTAACAGAGGCTCTGCTACTTTAACTAGGGCTTCAACCCCTATTACTGCCATAACAGCACTGAAGACACATGTAAATATTACAATCGACTTGTATGACAGCTTCCCTTTTGTAAGAGCTTCAAAGTAATTTCCAACAATTGCAGTAAGCCCAATCGATGTTGTAAGGCAGGCTGCCGAAACCGCTACGCACATTACAAGCTGCCCGCTTTGACCAAGTAATGTGTTGGTAATCTGGATTATAAGGGATGTCTTACTGATATCAGATGGTACTCCTCCACTAATTGTTGCTCCGAGATATAAAAGTCCTCCATATACAATAGCTAATACAGCACCTGCCATTAAGCCTGACAGAGTTGTGATTTTTGTCTGGTCGCTTCTCTTTGTATATCCTTTTTCGAGAAGTGCTGCAAGGATTATCCCTCCTAGTACTATACTGGCCAGGGTATCCATAGTCTGGTAGCCTTGTAGGAAGCCAGATGAGAACGGATTTGCAATGTCTGTTGCAACAGGCAGCCCCATTGGCTTTATTATTCCGGTAACTATGATAAGTCCTATAACAAGCAGAAGGATTGGCGTGAGTATCTTTCCAACCTTATCAATTATTCCAGAGGGTTTTATAACAAAAAACAAAGTGACTGCAAAATAAACAACTGATGAAAATAAAGGATTAACATCCATCATTGGTTTTATCCCAATTTCATATACCGTCGCACCAGTTCTTGGAATTGCAAGAAGAGGCCCGATTGCAAGTATTACCACACTCCCAAAGATAATTGCAAATTTTTTACCTGCCACATTTGCCAGACTGTCTATTGTTCCGCCTGCCTTTGATACTGCTAAGACACCAAGCACCGGAAGACCTATGCCTGTAACAAGAAAGCCAAGTAGACTCATTATCCAGCGACTTCCCCCTTCAACTCCTATGGCCGGTGGAAAAATAAGATTCCCCGCCCCAAAAAACATGGCAAAAAGTGCCGCACTTATTACAATCGTGTCTTTTAATTCCTTCTTCATATACACTCCCTTATTAACTTATGTATTACCACAAAGCAGACAATAGCCATATACAATCCTCATTCAAGCTACAAGAAAAACGATTTTCTGCTTTGTAAAAAATAATATCACAATAATAAGAAAAATTCAATTTTAAATAAATTTTTATCAAAATAATCGGAAAATAATTGGCGATTATTAGTGTTAAAGTTGAAATTTATCGGAAATACTTTACAAACTATTTCAAAGATTAAGAAATTTGCGATTATTTTGCCAATTATATCTCTCTATTCTTGCTCTGATTGAGTCAGGAGCGTTTGCAACCTATGCTTCCATTTATAAGCTAAGAGCCAGTTTCCCTGCCCCAATTAATCCTGCATCATTCAAATATACTGCAGGTACAATATCCATGGAGCTGGCGGAGTTTGAATTTTCTTTGTAGTATGCCAGCATCTTATCCCACCACAGGTCCTTTGAGTTTATTACTCCGCCACCTATTATAAGTCCTTGGGGGTCAAATATATTTTTCAGACTGATTAGGTAGATGGCAAGGTCTTCGCAGAATTCATCTACAAGCTTTTTATCAATTTCTTTCTTAAGGCTATCCTTGAAAATATCCTTGCCTTTTTTTCTCACCCCTGCAAGCTCAAAATACTTATTTTCTATCGCATTACCCGAAATATATTTGTCTACGCATCCCCTTTGACCGCAATTGCAGGGTCTGCCCTTGGGATACAAGATAGCGTGACCAAGTTCTCCTCCATGGTAATGATAACCCCTTAGGATGCCTGATTTATCAGTATATACTGCGCCACCGACGCCTGTGCCAAGGGTCAGCATTACATAATTTGAAAAGTTTTTTCCGGCCCCTATCCAGCCCTCGCATAAGGCTGCCGTATTAGCATCATTTTCAACGAAAACTGGGATCTCAGGAAATTTTTTCGAGATTTCTCCCTTTAGGTCTGTGTTGGCCCAGTCTTTTATATTACCACTCACTTCAAGCACCCTGCCTTGCTCTGAGTCTATACAGCCCGGAGCCCCTATTCCAATTCCGATGATTCCTTCTTCCATCAGGTCTTCAGCCACTAGGGATATTTCTTCCAAAACCCTTGCCCTGCCTTCATCTGCTGGAGTATTCCTTTGAACTCTTCTAATAATTTCTCCCTCTGAATTTATGATGCCGCCATAAATACTGGTCCCTCCAAGGTCTATTCCTATAGCCTTTCTCATTCAAACTCCTCCTGACATTTGTTGTAAATCTGTTTTTATCCTGCTAATTTAGGCTGTTTAGGATCTTCCTCACAGAGTGTATCTTATCATAGCTTGCTTCTTCAAGAGTCAGCTCGGAAGGAGGTGTATTCATCCTTTCCATATAGCCCTTGTAGACCATTTTGCTTCCTGTATTTGTTTTGCCGGACATATGGAAGTGCTTGCAGCCTGTTATATTATATATTTTTTCTATATTATTCTTACTGATTCCGCACCCTGGCATTATTGTAATTCTATTTCCATACTGCTTTTGTATTTCGCCTATATAGCCTGCACCCTCAAGGGCATTACTCCTTTGGCCTGATGTAAGAATTCTAATTATGCCCATATCAATAAGTGCCTCTATATCATTTTCTGGCTCAAGAGCATCGTCAAAGGCTCTGTGCAGCACTACTTTAAGAGGTTTGGCAATTTCAGCAATTTCTTCCATTCTCTCAAGATCAAGCTTACCGTTTTTCAGCAGTATCCCTGTTACTATGCCATTAAAGCCCATTTTTTTTGCTGAGATAATATCTTTCTTTATAGTTTCAAATTCAAATTCATCATAGAGGAAATCTCCAGACCTTGGCCTTATCATTACAAATATTTCAATATCCTTAACTTCAATTGCCTGCTCCATAAGACCGTAGCTGGGAGTCAGGCCTCCAAGGCTTAGAGCACTACATAGCTCTATCCTGTCTGCTCCAGCCGCCTTGGCTGTTAGCAAGGATTTAAATGAATCAACACATACTTCAAGAATCAAGCTTAACCCCTTTCTTTGCCTATAAGATTGTCTTCTGCTTTATATTCAAAATCTGTTTCAAGCGGGAATATAGGCCTTTGAACCAGTTTATAGTCTATGGTTTTAAGGTCTTCATTTGTATTTCCTTTTGTAAGAGCCAAAATACTTCTTTTTGCCAAAGCTTCGTGACCAGGAGTCAAATATCCCAGCTTACAAATAACAATGTCTGCTTCAGCAGGATTTAGGCCAAGATCTGTATACATTTCAGGGTCTGTGTAGCCAACATGGGATTCAGCCAGGACAATGTCTACTCCTCCCGAGCTGAAAACTGCAAGGTCTCCCTTGGGAAAATTAAATTTGCCCCAATCCTTGTAATAAGCCTTCACCGTGCCTGTAGCATGTATGGGCTCTGATGAGTCTTTGTCAAAGACTGAACCAAAGGTAAGACTTATTTTTTCCCCAACTTTCCCCTGGCACTGTTTTGTGGCGGCAGGGTCATAGAAGCCGCCATAAATAATCGGCGTTTTTAAAGCCTCCGCCCTCTTATCTGCAAGAATATGCCTTAGAAAACCAGTATTATCAGAGGAAGCTCCTGCTGTCGGATTGTCTCCGGAGTCAGATAAGTAAACTGGTATTGTTCCCGCGGCTACGCCTTCAAAAGCCTTGTCCAGCGCTTCCTCCTGGGGATATGCTTCTGTAAGAAATTCAAATTCATTCCTTTTGCTCCAAATAATATCTGCAAGCTCAACCGCTGCCTTATCAGCAAGCTCTTGACTGTTTTGTGCAACAACATATACAGCAACTGCACTGTCTTCATTATCTGCCCACGGGAAGCCCATGAGATACGAGGCAGCCATGATACCCGGCTTTGCCTCATAGTCTCGCAATGTGTTTATAAGAGTAATCATGGGTTCTGTGGAAGTAGCTGATTGCTCTCCGGCTATCAGGATTGGAACTCTTACCCAAGCAGACCTCCCTTTTACATTTTCCTCAAGAGCCTTTATTGTCATCTCAGCCGCCCGGATGCCAGTCTCGGTGCAGTCAGTATGAGGTGCACACTTGTAGCCCACAAAGCCGTCGCAGTTATTGTGCATCTCTTTTGTCATAGTGGTATGCATATCAAGGGACGAATAAAGGGGGATGTCTGGAAATAATTTCCTCAATTCAGCCAAAAGCACTCCTTCAGCTTCTCCGAGACCCTTGACCCTCATAGAGCCATGCAGTGCCAGCGTGATAGCGTCAAGAGGCTTATCTTTGTTGGCTTTTTTTGCCATTTCAATTATCTCATTTTTGATATCCATATAAAAGTCATAATCCACAAGACCATTTGGAACAGCCCTTGCCGAAACAGTAGGTATAACCTCATACCCTGCCTCCTGAAGGGTTGAAATTATTCCTGAAAGAGAATCATTCTTCCTCATATTTTCAAATATCTCTCTCCCTCTTAAAACGCCAAAATCATTGGCTCCAGCCACTATAGGATTAAACGAATTTGATTCATGATGCATAGCTGCTACTAGGATTCTTTTCATATTAGCCTTCCTTCTTTAAACACTTTTTTTATATTAATATCCTCATCAAACAAAATGAGGTCTGCCCTTTTACCGACTTTTATACTTCCAAGTTCCTTGTCCATATGAATTGCCTCTGCAGGATTCAAGCTGGCCATTTTAACCGCCTTATAAAGAGGGACCTGCTGGTATCTGACCATATTTCTTACTGCCTCTCTCAAATCAAGAGTTGAACCGGCAATGCTGCCTGATTTAAGCCTGGGCTTTTTATCCTTTACAAAGACTTCCTGGCCACCCAGCAAATATTCCCCATCCTCAAGACCTGCTGCCATCATTGCATCAGAAACCAGGACTATCCTATCATAGCCCTTTGCCCTTAGGGCCAGCTTGACTGCTGCATCATGAAGGTGGAATCTATCATAAATAATTTCGCAATATACCCTGTCATCGGTAAGAGCTGCTCCTGTAATTCCAGGCTCCCTATGGTCAAAGGCCTTCATGGCGTTAAATAAATGAGTCGCAATGCTTGCCCCCCTCCCTATGGCAAGCTCAGCCTCAGCATAGGAAGCATCCGAATGGCCCATGGCTACTGCTATATTATGTTTTTTCAAAAACTCAATTACTTCACCCGAACCCTCAAGCTCTGGCGCAAGAGATACCATCTTCAGCTTGTTTTTTGATGAGGCCATAAGGTCTGAGATAAGCTTAATCTCCGGGTTTTTTATATATTCTTCTGGCTGGGCTCCTTTTTTTAATTTGTTAAAAAACGGCCCTTCAAGATGAACTCCTAAGAGACCTGCCTTAGCAGACTTGTTTTTATAGGCTGCAATATTTTCTCCAGCTTTTATCATATCTTCAGGGGATGCTGTAATTATAGTCCCTAAATAAGCTGTTACTCCGTTTGAAATATGGTAGCTGCCAATTTTATCCAAGGCCTCCTCGGTGGCATCCATTACATCGTAGCCAGAATTTCCGTGATTGTGGATATCTATAAAGCCCGGAGCAAGATAATTCCCCTCCCCATCAACCAGGATATCGTATCTTCTGTAATCAGAAGCCCCTTCACCAATAATAGCCTCTATTACATCATTTTTTATGATTAAACCATAGCCATCAAGGATTCCATCTGGCATTATTATTCTTGAATTTTTAATATAGGTTAACAATTTTTACCTGCTTTTCTCAATTTATTTGTTCCACATTAGGGCAATCACCCTAATATTCTTATCAATAAGACCAAGCTTTATTTTTTTTACAGCTTCTATTTGATGGGACTTAACCTTATTAAGAAGAAGGATTTTTTTGCCTCTGCTATTTTTAAAAAGTCCCTCCTCATGGTTGATTAGATTAAGCAAATCCAAATAATTTATTATATGATTGTCAGATAAGCTAAGAATCTTCTTTAGGCGCTCAGGCCTATGGGCCGCCTCCTCGATTTTTTGACCAAGAGAGTCTAAGCCAATTACTCCTGCTGTTATTGTAGTAGGGGATATTATCTCCGGCTCATGGTCAGCAGGGGCCTTTACAGGCTTCATCCTTGCCCCGTCTGCCTCAATTAATATATAGTCAAAGTTACCTTCAGCAATTATATCCTCCAGCTTTTTGGTAGCTGTATTGCGGAGCCTGCCATTTCTCTCAAGCTCTCCATACACTGTTATTGTCCCATTTTCAGGGGAGTAACCCAAGGGGAATTCCCCAATAAATATATTGCACTTATCAAGGGAGGGCATATCTATGGCTGTCGTAGTCGTACAAAGAACCCTCTTCTTATCTTGGGCCAGTTCCTTTGCCATCTTCCATATGGAGCTTGTTTTTCCCCCTCCGCCAACAAAAGAAATCACTTCCTTTTCCCTGAGATTAAACCGGTCTACCATTCATCCTCCTTGCATTTTTACTATTTTATTATAGCACTTTAGAAGGGCAACTGCACTTGGTCTTGTAAATTTGTATTTATTTTATTTTTTTTTGTGAGACTTTGTACTATAATTAAAATAGAAATTAAAGGAGGATTATCTAATGAATTATCTAATCGAAAAACTCTAGATACTTTTGAAAACACCTAGTCCAACCGGCCACACTGAGAAGGCCATCAGCTTCATTGAAAATGAGTTCAAGCTCCTTGGGATAAGAACCAAAATAACAACAAAAGGGGCCCTGATTGCTACTATCGACGGGAAAAACCGTGATAAGGAGGTTACCCTGTCCGGCCATGTTGATACTCTAGGAGGTATGGTTAAGGAGATCAAGTCAAACGGCAGACTGAAATTATCCCAGCTTGGGGGCTACGTTTGGAATACAATAGAAGGAGAGCATGTCCTTGTGGAAACCATGGAGGGCAACAGCTATAGCGGAACTATAATGACTACCAAGGCCTCCTCCCACGTCCACGGAGAAGGCACTAAGGCCATTGAAAGAAATGCTGAAAATATGGAGATCCGCCTTGATGAAAGAATAAGCAGCAAGTCGGATGTCGAGGAGCTTGGAATAAGTGTAGGAGACTTTGTTTTCTACGATACACGAACACTTGTCACTGATTCAGGCTTTATAAAATCAAGGCACCTGGATGATAAGGCCGGGGTTATTTCTATTCTTGGAATAGCCAAGCACCTTATAGAAAACAACATTGTCCCAAATTACACGACAAACTTTTTTATAAGTAACTATGAGGAAGTGGGCCACGGGGCTTCAGCTGCCATTCCTGAGAAGACCTTTGAGTTTATAGCTGTTGATATGGCAGCGCCTGGCGAAGGCCAGACCTCTGATGAATTTTCTGTAACTATATGCGCAAAGGATAATTCCGGTCCTTATGACTATGAGCTTCGCAAAAGACTGATAGGCCTTGCAAAGGAAGGAAATATAAACTACAAGGTAGATATATATCCTTATTACGCTTCGGACGGAAGCGCCGCCTTAAAATCCGGCTATGACTTTAAGGTCGGTCTTATTGGACCAGGGGTTGATGCTTCCCACTCCTTTGAAAGAACCCATATCGAAGCAATAGAAAACACCATAAAGCTTGGAGTTTTATACCTGACAAAATAATTATAGACTTATCTTATAAATAAGCTGCCAAAAACAGCCAGACCACTTTAGTTTTGCGAGTCTGGCTGTTTTTGGCAGCTTTGTTAAATATTTTAGCTTTCATGGCGGGGCTTTCCCTATATTGCCCATTCTCCATCCTTAAAAATGTGTATTCTCTCACCATCAAGAGTTTCCCCTGTTATTGATGTATCCTGCGAGCCTATCATAAAATCCACATGGATAAGGGAGTTGTTGGCACCAGCTTTTTCAAGCTCATCATCTTTCATATCTTCACCACCTGCAAGGTTCGTTGGGTATGCTTTCCCCAGGGCAAGGTGGCAGGAAGCATTCTCGTCAAACAGAGTATTGTAAAAAATTATGTTTGACTGGGATATAGGGGAGGAATAAGGGACAAGGGCGACTTCTCCAAGGTATTTTGCCCCTTCATCAATATCAAGGAGAATCTTCAGGACTTCTTCGCCTATTTCCGCCTTGTAATCCACAACCTTGCCGTCCTTGAAGGTAAGACTAAATTTGTCAATAAGACTTCCTCCATAATTCAAGGGCTTTGTGCCATAAACAATCCCGTTCACCTTATCCCTGTCCGGCATAGTAAATACTTCTTCCCTTGGCATATTTGCAACAAAACTAGTTCCTTTTTCATTTTTACCTCCGCCGCCAGCCCAAATATGACCCTTAGGAA
>JBDHVO010000002.1:0-21255 GCA_039809675.1 Proteocatella sp. | reverse complement strand
AATCGTTTATTTTTCTGCCTTTGCCCTTCTTGTAAAGAACCAAATAGGCAAGCTGACAAAGAAAATGATAAAAAATGGCAGGGAGACAAATGCTAACGCAGAGCCTCAGGAAGAAAACATGCTAAAGGAGGGACACTAATGAGTACAGTTTACTTTTTGTTTCAGCAGACCATGTTCTTTTCTATCCCCCTTCTTATAGTTGCCCTAGGGGGAATGTTTTCCGAGCGAAGCGGGGTTGTGAATATTGCCTTGGAAGGAATTATGGTGATAGGAGCTTTTTTTGGAATCTTTTTTATAAATTATATGCAAGCAGGCAATATAATGGCAGGCAACTCCTTGTTTCTTGTAGCCCTCCTAATTGCAGGTATTTTAGGTGGTCTCTATTCCTTGTTGCACGCCTATGCTTCAATAAATATGAGCTCTGACCAGGTTATTTCTGGTACAGCTCTTAATATGTTTGCACCCGCCTTTGCTATATACGTAGCAAGGATGATTCAGGGAGTTCAGCAGGTTCAGTTTAAAAATCAGTTCAGAATTGCATCAGTACCTCTTTTAGGAGATATTCCGGTAATAGGAAGATTGTTTTTTAAAAACACATATTTGTCGACCTATATAGGAATACTCATACTTGTTCTTGCAACATTTGTCTTATATAAAACAAGATTTGGTCTTAGGCTAAGAGCTTGCGGAGAACACCCGAGTGCGGCGGATTCAGTAGGGATAAATGTCTACAAAATGAGATATACAGGCGTTATAATTTCTGGAATTCTGGCTGGAATCGGAGGCTTTGTATTTGTAATTCCAACCTCCACAAATTTTAATGCAGATGTGGCAGGCTACGGATTTCTGGCCTTGGCCGTTTTGATTTTTGGCCAGTGGAAGCCTATAAAAATCCTTGGGGCAGCATTTTTCTTTGGTATTGCAAAAACAATTGCAGCAACCTATGCTATAGTACCCTTCCTTGTGAACCTTGGGATTCCAGATTATGTCTACAAAATGGTTCCCTATATAGCAACCCTGGTTCTTTTGTCCTTCACATCTAAAAAATCCGCTGCCCCAAAGGCTGCAGGCCAGCCTTATGATAAGGGAGCAAGATAATGAGAATGTATGATATTATATATAAAAAGAGGCAGGGCCACGCTCTTACAGAAGAAGAAATTAATTTTTTTGTAGAAGAATATACAAAGGGGAGTATTCCTGACTACCAAGTGGCAGCCTTGCTTATGACCATATTTTTTAAGGATATGACAATTGAAGAAACAACAGAATTAACTATTGCCATGGCAAAATCCGGAGATATGGTAGACCTCTCGTCCATAGAAGGAATAAAGGTGGACAAACACTCTACAGGTGGAGTAGGGGACAAAACAACCCTTGTAATTACTCCTTTAGTTGCGAGCCTGGGGGTGAAAATTGCTAAAATGTCAGGCAGAGGACTCGGCCATACGGGAGGCACTGTAGATAAGCTTGAAGCCATACCGGGGATGAGGACAGAGCTTGCAATGGAGGAATTTTTTGATATTGTAAACAAAACAGGCATTGCTGTTATAGGTCAATCGGGTAACCTTGCTCCTGCAGACAAAAAGCTCTATGCCCTGCGTGATGTTACTGCAACAATTGACAAGATCCCTCTTATTGCCTCAAGTATAATGAGCAAAAAGCTTGCGGCAGGGTCTGATGCCATAGTTCTTGATGTAAAATGCGGATCCGGAGCCTTTATGAAAACTATAGACGAAGCGATTGAGCTTGCAGGGGTAATGGTAAATATTGCTGAAAATGCTGGAAGAAAATGTCTGGCCCTTGTAACAAATATGGATGTCCCTCTGGGTGAAAATATAGGCAACTCCCTGGAGGTAATTGAAGCCTTGGAAGTTCTAAGGGGCAGAGGACCTGAAGACTTAAGGCACGAATGCATCCTGCTTGCATCTGAAATGCTCTTTTTGGCTGGCAGAGGAAGTCTTGATGAATGCAAAATAATTGCTCAAAAGGCCCTGGATAAGGGCCAGGGTTTTGATAAATTTGTTGAGATGGTCGAGGCCCAAGGAGGTAATCCGGCATACCTTAAAAATCCAGATTTATTCGAAAAAGCCCTCTACACCCATGAGGTTAAGGCAAAAATATCTGGCTTTATAAACCATATGGATACAGCAAAATGCGGGATGGCGTCAGTAATTTTGGGAGCAGGCAGAAAGACCAAGGAAGCATCAATCGACTATGCAGCCGGCATCAAAATAAAGAAAAAAACATGTGACTATGTTGCAAAAGGTGACACCTTGGCTATTTTATACACAAATGACCAAGCTGCAATTGGAGAGGCTGAAAAGCTTTATCAAGAAGCTATCTTGATTTTGGATAAGGCGCCAGAACCAAGAAAACAGGTATTTGCCAGGGTAGACAGGTATGAGATTGACAGATATTAATTTATTTTAAAATTTTTTCAAAAAATGTATTGACACTACAAAAAATAAGGAGTATTATTCTATTCAAAGCAAATGCGAAGAAACAGAGAAAGATTTCCAAAAAAACTTTCAGAGAGCTGATGAATGGTGTGAATCAGCAGTTGGTGGAAATGTAATATTCACTGGGGAGCAGACTGTTGAAATTAAGTAGACATGTACGTTTGGCCTGCGTTATAGGGCTGAGAGATTGTTGGATCTTGAAGATAGTTTATTAAACTAAACAGGGTGGTACCGCGAATATTTCGCCCCTGCAGGCTTAGGCTTGCAGGGGTTTTTTGTATTTATTATTCGTCCCTACGCTATTTTCAGACCGGCTTTTAAATTTAATAATCAAAATGTTTAAAAGAAAGGGAAGATTATGAAAAAAAACATTAAAAACTCAAAGAAGGTAGCGGCAATGGTTCTTGCAATGGCAATTATGGTGACAGGATGTACTGGCAAGGGAGAACAGGGAGATAGTGAAGCAAGTCCTGATAAAACAGGCAAGGTGTACAAAATTGGGGCTACCCAGGTAATTGACCACCCATCATTAAATCAAGCAAGGGAAGGCTTTGAAGAGAGACTTGCAGAGCTTGGAGTAGAGTATGAGATGGATTACCAAAATGCAGGTGGAGACGCAGGTGCATCTCAGATTATTTCTGAGAAATTCATAACTGATAAATCTGACTTGATATATGCCATATCTACACCATCTGCTCAGTCAGCTCAAAATGCAGCAAAGGACAGTAAAACCCCAGTTGTTTTTACTGCGGTTACTGATGCAGTAAGTGCCGGTCTTGTAGATAAGGATATGAAATCGGAATATATTACAGGAGTACTTGATGCTACTTCTGACGAAAATGTTAAAGAGCTTTTGGAACTGGCAAAGGGCATTAGAAATGAGAAAAACACAACTAGCGTAATTTATAATACCGGCGAGGCGAACTCTGTAGCCCAGGTTAAGCAAATAAAAAAAGTCGCTGAAGCAATTGGGCTAAAGGTTGAAGAGGTCGGAATATCGGGGCTTACAGATCTTGATCAGGCAATAGAAATTGCAGGAGCCAAGGCGGACTCTTTGTTTCTTATTTCAGACAATATGCTGGCTTCAGCCATGGACATGGTAGCAAAAAAGGCAGGGGATAAGGGACTTGTAACAATAACTCCAGTCGCCTCCTTTGTAGAAAGTGGAGCCCTGATTTCCATAGGGATAGACTACAAACAATTAGGTCGGGATGCCGCAGATATGGCTAGTAAAATTCTGATTGATAAAACGCCAGTATCAGAGGTAAGCGTAACTGAATCACAAATATTATACAGGTATATTAATCGCGCAACCGCAGAAAAGCTTAAAATAAAAATTGAAAGTATAAGCACTGATACTGCAAGGGTGATTTAAAAAAACAAAGCCTGAAGCCCTTTTTAAAATAATATTTTTCAAAAAAAGGCTTGACAGGGCAATTATAAGCGTGTAACATATGCTCTAAGAAATGCATAGACGCAGAGAAAAATTTTACAGAGGTTTCAGAGAGTCGGTGGCTGGTGTGAACCGACAACCAAGTAGAATATAATATACACTGCCGAGCAGGCTGTTGAACTCATAGTAGACAGACCCGTGTGCCAGCGTTAATGGCTAAGAGATTGTTTGATCTTGAGAGATGATTATTTACATAATCAATTAGGGTGGTACCGCGAATATTTCGCCCCTACAGGCTTTAGGCTTGTAGGGGCTTTTTGTATTGCAGGTATTATTTCCTTATCTCTCCCAATAAGAAAGAGGAGGAAAAATGAAAATTAGAACACAAAAAACAATTAAAAGCTTGCTTTTAACAGGATTCTGCATGGTATTACTCAGTGGATGTGCAAGCTCAAAGGATTCTGGCCAATCAGAAGAGGCGGCAGGTAACAAGGATTCTTTTAAAATTGGTATATCCCAGATTGTAGACCACAAGGCATTAAACGATGCCAGAGAAGGCTTTGAAGAAAGAATAAAGGGACTGGGTCTTGATGCAAAAATAGATTTTGATATAGCAGGTGGCGATGTAGGCACTAGCCAGATCATTGCCGAAAAGTTTGTGGCAGACAAGGTAGACCTAATATATGCCATAGCTACTCCAGCTGCCCAAGCAGCGCAAAACGCAACGAAAGCAGCAAGGATTCCAGTAATATTTAGTGCTGTAACAGACCCTGTTAAAGCCGGACTTACAGGAGAAAATATAAAGGATGGTAACGTTACGGGAGTGACAGACGAAGCTACAGAGGAAAATATAAAAGACCTTCTTGCTATAGTTATGAGCCTTATGGAAGGCAAAAATGCAGTAGGAGTAATATACAATACTGCAGAAACTAATGCAGTATCCCAGGTTGAAGACCTGGATATTCTCACAAAGGCTATGGGACTTGATCTGGTCGCAGTGCCCATCTCAAACCTTACAGATATTGACCAGGCCCTTGAGATTGTAAGCAATAAAGCAGACGCCCTCTACCTCATAAATGATAATATGGTAGCCTCGGCAGTAGAAATGATTGCTAAAAAAGCAAAGGACAGGGGACTTATAACAGTATCCACAGATTCCTCTCACGTGGAAGCAGGAGCCATGCTTTCTATAGGAATCAGCTACAAGCAGCTTGGGATCCAGGCAGCGGATATGGCAAAGCGTATACTTGTAGACAAGGTTGATCCCAAGGATATACCTGTTGAAAATTCCCAGATATTCTTTAGGTTTGTAAATAAAGCAGTGGCACAAGCGCTTGGCATTGATCTGGACAAGCTAACAACGGATAATACAACAATAATAGAGTAAGACAAACGATAGAAGGAGAACAAAATGAGCGGTTTAGTTTTAGTAACATTGGAGCAGGGTCTTATATTTGGAATACTTGCCATGGGAGTATATATAACATACAAGATACTGGACTTCCCGGATCTTTCTGTGGAAGGGAGCTTTCCTCTTGGAGCTTTCGTATTCGCGAAATTTTCCCTTATGGGAATAAATCCTTTATTATCAACCTTGATCGCTTTCTTAGCCGGAGGCCTTGTAGGGCTCTTCACATACACCCTGAATATAAAGCTGAAAATTAAACCCATCCTGGCTGGAATTTTGAGTATGACCTTCATGTATTCGGTTGTACTAAGGGTAAATGATACATCCAACATAAGCATAATCAACAACCCTAAGATTTTTGACAGATTTGGCAATCTTGCAACCCTGATAGTTATCGGGGCTCTGATTAAAATTCTCCTGGATATGTTTTTAAAAACGGAGCTGGGCTACCTCCTTATAGCTACTGGTGACAACGAAGGCTTTGTTAAGTCACTGGGCCAAAGTGAAGAAAAATTAAAATTAATAGGGCTCACACTTTCAAATGGTCTTGTAGGGCTAAGCGGAGCACTTATGGGGCAATCCATGGGTTTTGCGGATATATCCATGAAAAACGGAATAATAGTAATTGCCTTGGCATCCATAATAATTGGAGATGCAATTTTTCCGGCTTCCGGATTCCTAAAGAATACTTCAAGAGCAGTAGTTGGAGCCATAATATACAAGACCATCGGAAGTATAGCTATAAGAATAGGCTTAAAGCCAAATGATCTTCAGGCAATAAGTGCCACCATAGTAATAATCTTTTTAGCTCAGGCCAACCTTGGGTGGGGCAATAGTCTGGGTTTAGGCAAAAATCTTAAAAAGAAGAAAAAGCATGAATCAGCAAAAGAAAAACCGGAAACTGAAATGGGTAAAATTGTGGAAGGAGGGGCAAATGCTTAAGATAAAAAATATAGATAAAACCTTTAATGAGGGAACGGAAAATGAACTCAAAATATTTGAGGGCTTTAATCTTGAAATAGAAGATGGGACCATCACTGCCCTGCTAGGCGCCAACGGATGCGGCAAATCCACCCTCTTAAACCTCCTAAGCGGTTCAATTGATGTGGATGGGGGTGAAATTCAGCTTGGGAATATTCAGCTATCAAAGCTGAGGGAGCATGAAAGGGCGCCATACCTGGCAAAGGTTCACCAGGATCCTACTGCTGGGGTATCACCATCGCTTACAATACTTGAAAATATGTCGTTAGCTGAAAAAAAGGGCGGGAAATTCTCATTGAAAAGGCTGGTGGATATATCAAAAAAAGAAAGATACAAAGAGCTTCTTAGACCCCTTGAGCTAAATTTAGAAAACAAGCTTGATGTAAAAGCACGCTTCCTGTCGGGGGGGCAAAGACAGGCAATGTCACTTATTTTGACAACCTTAAAAAAACCGGAGCTTTTGCTTTTGGATGAACACACAGCAGCTCTTGACCCCAAGACCTCAAGATTAATAATGGAAAAAACCATAAATATTGCAAGGAGTCAAAGGATAACAACCCTCATGATATCTCACAATCTCAAGGATGCTCTGAGCTACTCTGACAGGATAATAATGCTCCATAAAGGTAAGGTGATCCTGGATGTAGCCCCAGGGGCAGTGTCAGAAGCTGAGCTTACAGATATCTTTAACAGGGAAAACCAGGAGGAAGAAGTCCAGCTTATGGCAATCTAAGCAAGCCTCTGGAAAAAAGCCTCAAAGGGTGGCAGGAAACTGCCGCCTTTTTATTGACTAAGCTTAAATTTTTTGCTAAGATATAACTATGTTAGACAAATAACTGTCAATACCTACTTCTTTTAGAGGCCAGCCTTTTTCAGGAGTGATAAAAAAATGAATATCCTAAATGAGAAGAACAATCTAATCTTTAAGGATAGGACAAATAGGATTATTATGCCTATGGCCCGTCCATGGGCTTTTTTATTGTTAAATACTTTAGTGGAGGAATTTATGTCAGAAAAAATTGCAGTAATAGGAGCAGTGCTTGAAAACCCTGGGGTTAGTCAAGAGAGCTTTAATCGTGTGCTTTCTGAATACAAGGTAATTGTCAAGGGCAGGATGGGCATCCCCTTTCCTGAGCATGATATTTCAGTAGTATCTATAACGGTTGTCGGTAGTCTTGATGAAATAAACGCTCTTACAGGGAAATTAGGGAATATCCCTTATGTTGTAGTAAAAACATCGGTATCAAAAAAAGAGATAAGCCATGATAACAAGAATAATTGATAAGCTTGCCATAGATGGGGAGCTTGTAAGAGAAGACCTGATTTACCTCCTGGCCAATATAAATGAAGAAGAAAGGAATTACCTCTACAACAAGGCTTTTGAAGTCCGTTTTCGCCATTTTGAAAACAGCGTCTTTGTGCGAGGCCTTATTGAATTCTCAAACTATTGTCACAATCGCTGTAATTACTGCGGAATATCGACCCACAATAAAGAGATTGAAAGATTTCGAATGAGCCTTGAAGAAATTGTTCAAGCAGCAGAGCAGGGCTACAGGCTGGGCTTTAGAACCTTTGTCCTGCAAGGTGGAGAGGATCCCGCATTTACAGACGACAAATTTACTGAGATTATTAGGGAAATTAAGCTAAGGTATCCTGACACTGCAATAACCCTGTCAGTTGGAGAACGAACAAAAGAGAGCTACCAGAAATTTTTTGATGCGGGTGCTGATAGATTTTTGATCCGTCATGAGGCAATAAATCAAGGCCTGTACGAAAGACTCCATCCTAAAATGTCTTATAAGGACAGGCTGCAAGCGCTTTACGACCTCAAAGAAATCGGCTTTCAGGTTGGCACAGGCTTTATGGTGGGTGTACCTGGGCAAGGCATTGAAGATCTGGCAGATGACCTCCTCTTTATTAAAGAGCTTAATCCTCATATGGTGGGAATTGGCCCTTTTATCTCTCACAAGGAGACTCCTTACAAAAACGAACCCTCCGGCAGTGCAGACCTCACCTACACCTTGATTGCCATAATCAGACTTATGCTTCCAAAATCTTTGATTCCGGCAACAACCTCACTGGCAACGCTAAATCCGGATAATAGATACAAGGGTTTTTTGGCAGGCGCAAATGTTGTAATGCCTAATCTGACACCCTATGATTACAAAAAAAACTATAATCTTTATAATGGCAAAAAAATTACTGAAACCGAAAGCTATGAGGCATTAGAGCAGCTAAAGGCTCAATGCGTGGAAGCAGGGTTTTATATTGATATGGTGCGCGGTGACCATATAGATTGGAGCAGAGAATGATAAATGAAGAACTGATATTTAAAGCACTTGAAAATAATAAAAATCGCCCTAAAAGCGAACTGATGGATATTATACAAAAAGGGAGTCAACTAAAAAGCCTTACTTATGATGAAATTGCTGCATTACTACAAAACGAGGATGAGGAAATAACAAGGGCGCTTTTTGAAGCTGCCGGAAAAATTAAAAATGCTATTTATGGCAACCGTGTCGTTATGTTTGCTCCTTTGTATATATCCAATTATTGTATAAATTCATGCAAATATTGTGGCTATCAGGCTGGAAACAAGTTTAACAGAAAGAAGCTTTCGAGGGATGAAATTATAAATGAAGTAAAGCTGCTCGAAAAAATGGGTCACAAAAGAATAGCCCTTGAGGCAGGAGAGGATCCAAAAAACTGTTCTCTTGACTACATCCTTGAGGCCATTGACACTATTTACTCTGTAAAGACAAAGGATGGAAACATCAGAAGAATCAATGTTAATATTGCAGCTACGTCTGTTGAAAACTATAAAAAACTCAAAGACAAAGATATAGGTACCTATATTCTCTTTCAGGAAACCTACCACAGACCGACCTATGAGGATATGCATGGCAAGTCAAGCAAGGGAGATTACACCTACCATTTAACTGCCTTTGACAGGGCTATGGAAGCAGGGATAGATGATGTAGGGGCAGGAGTTCTCTTTGGTCTTTATGACTACAAATTTGAAGTGCTTGCTCTTATGATGCACAATGCTCATCTCGAAGAAAAGTACGGGGTAGGCTTTCATACAATTTCCGTACCAAGGCTAAAAAAAGCTGAAGGCATGGAGCTTGATCAGTACCCTCATATAATAGACGACCAAAGCTTTAAAAGGCTAATTGCAATAATCAGGCTGGCTGTGCCTTTTACAGGGATGATTTTAAGCACCAGAGAAACAGAGGAGCTTAGAAATGAAGCCATCAATTATGGAATCTCTCAGTTTAGTGCCGGCTCATCTACAGGAGTAGGAGGCTACAAGGAAAGAGAAGAAGAAAGGTCTGCTCCGCAATTCGATGTAGCTGATAACAGGACTCCACTGGAAGTTATAAAGTCCCTCCTGGCCCAAGGCTACGTGCCAAGCTACTGTACTGCCTGCTACCGATCAGGCCGAACCGGAGATAGATTTATGCAGCTGGCCAAGTCTGGAAACATCCATAATGTATGTAGTCCCAATGCCCTAATGACCCTTATGGAGTATGTTGAAGATTTTGGGGACAACGAACTAAAAATAATGTCAAAGGAACTTATATATAAGGAAGCTGATAAGTTGGAGAATAAAAAAATTAAGGACTTGCTATTAGAGAATCTAAAGAAAATTGAAGGTGGAGAAAGAGACGTGTATTTGTAGAGGAGAAAGTATGAATACAACGCCTTTGGGCAACAGAACCCATATAGGTATTTTTGGAAAAAGAAATGCTGGAAAATCATCGCTTATAAATGCCATGACAGAGCAAAGGGTATCAATAGTATCAGATATAGGAGGCACTACAGCAGACCCTGTAAAAAAATCTATGGAGCTCCTTCCCTATGGTCCTGTAACCTTTATAGATACAGCAGGCCTTGACGATTCAGGAGAGCTCGGAGATATTAGAAAGCAAAGAACAAGCGAAATGTTTAGTCAAATAGATTTTGCCCTAATAGTCCATGATATACTCAGTATTGACTATGAATTTGAAAAAAATCTTGTTAAAGAGCTGGCAAAATATTCTGTACCCTATATAGTTGTAATCAATAAGGCTGACACAGGAGATGATGACTTAAAAAGAAGCTTGCAATCAGTTTACAAAAATGCTGTACTCGTTTCAACCAGGAATAGAGAATCAATACTAGGCCTAAAAACCAAATTAATTGAGAGGCTGGTTCAAAGTGAGGAAAAGGAGACCCTTATCGGAGACCTCCTTCCATATGGGAGTAATATAATAATGGTAGTGCCGATTGATAGCGAGGCTCCTAAGGGACGCCTTATCCTGCCCCAGGTCCAGCTAATTAGAGACGCCCTGGATCACGGTATTATGTGCCATCTTGTAAGAGATACGGAGCTGGAGGATGCCCTGAAATTAATAACAAAGCCTGACCTTGTTGTTACTGATTCCAACATATTTAAAGAGGTTTCAGGCCTTGTCCCAGAAGACATACCCCTTACTAGCTTTTCAATCCTCTTTGCCAGGCAAAAAGGGGATTTGAGGCAGTTTGAGAAGGGTTTACAGGCTATAGAGAAGCTTCCTGCTTCGGCTAGAATCCTGATAGCAGAGGTATGCACCCACAGCACGTCCCATGAGGATATAGGGAGATACAAAATTCCAGCCTTGCTCAAAGGATATGCAGGAGACAAAATCAGCTTTGATTTTTTTCAGGGGAATGAATACCCAAATAACATCGAGGATTACGATCTAGTAGTCCACTGCGGTGGCTGCATGATTACTCAAAAGCAAATGCAAAACCGCCTGGAGCTTTTAAAAAACAAAAATATTCCAGTCATAAACTATGGAATTCTTCTTGCCTACGGAGCCCAGATTACTGATAGAGCCCTGGCTCCCTTTAATGGAAACGAATAATAATATTAATAAAGAAAGAAGACTGGCCTCTTAGTCCAGTCTTCTTTCTTTGGCTTGCTACTGCCCTTATAAGTGTTCGTGTTTATTTTTATTAAGATCTTTTTTTGCATAGAAGTAGCTGGCTCCTATAGGGATGACGGTTATCATTCCAATTGCTACAGCCATAATTATTGCCTTGAATTTGCTTCCGGAGGCAAAGGCTGATATGAGGAAGATAAAGCCTGCAAGGACAAACAGCTTGCCTGTAAGCCTGTGGGTCTTGTGCCAGGAGCTTTCGCTACTAAGGGTCCAGGGGGTCTTGACTCCATAGAAATAATTGCTTTTGGCCTTAGGCAAATAATTACCCATAATAATGAACATAAGGCCCATCATTACAAAGATGGTCTTATCTATAGGAATCTTGTAGCCCAGGGAAATTAAAAGGGTGGCCATATGGATGCCCCAAAAAAATGTGATAAGAAGGCCTATAATAATATTGTAGCTGGATTCAAATTTTTTGTAGTTTTCTTTTTTGGGATCAATATGAGGCAGGTAGACCATGCCAAGCCAGACAGCAAGCATCAGGACAGGGGATAGGAAGGCTCCAAACGCCTTGCCTGCATAATCATCTACCTCTCCTGCAAGGTTCCAGTGGATGGGCATAAGGTCTGGCAGTCTATCATATATAAAGCCTGTAAAAGCAAAAGTGCTTATCACAAGAATCAGGATATAAATATTTATCTTCTTTTTAAACATAATCATTCCTCCTTGTCATTATGAGACAGCCTTATAAACCAGCCCATAAGATCTTCAAATACCGAAGTATTAAGGGAGTAATATATAAACTGCCCCTGCCTTCGGTCGCTTATAAGATCAGCCTGCTTAAGTATATTTAAATGATGAGATATACTGGCCTTGCTGATATCAAAACAGGATGCTATTTCGCCGGCTGTCATATCCCCTTCCTTTAAAAGGTCCAGGATCCTTCTGCGGCTGCCATCCGACAGAGCCTTGAACATATCATTAAAAACCATGTTAACCTCCCTTTGTATTTAGTGCGGATAATAATTTAGATATTTAGATGAACATCTAAATAAAGAATACCAGAGTTTTATATTTTAGTCAATAATATTAAAGTTAAAATTCTTAGAGTCAGTTATGACATCTGTGAAACTCGGCGAAAAAGCGATTTCTTTTATACAAAAGCTAAATTTATTTTTTTCTGTCTATTAACCTTTGAAGAATGATGACGATAAATATGCGATGAAGAATAATACTGGAGGTTTATATGACTAAAAAAAATGTTGACACAAAATCCTTGTACTCAAAAATGCTGCTTCGAATCGGAGTTCCTGTGGCCTTGCTCTTTGCCTTGGTGGGAGGAATCACCCTTTTCTTTGCAAACAATTCGGTTACAGACCTTAATAATGAAAACCTTGCTGCAAAATCCCAGCTAGGAGCAAGTGAAATAAAGGCCTATTTTGACAGCTATTTTGATAAGAGCGGTCAGATTGCGATGACCAGCCAGGCTGAAGATTTTTTTGAAAACCTAAAGACAGGCCCTATTGAAAAAGGCCAAGGCTTTGATGGCCTTATGAAAACTCTTGCCAATACCCAGAAGAATAGTGACCAGGGAGTTTTAAATATTTGGGCTGCAGACCCGGATGCCAACCAGCTGGCCCAACCGGACGGCTACATATCAGGGGAGAGCTGGAATATGACCGAAAGGGGCTGGTACAAGAAAATGGCCGAAAAGGGGGGCCCTGCCCTTAGTGACCCCTATGAGGATGGAGCGTCAGGGCTTCAGTGCGTAACCGTGGCCTATCCTCTTTACAAAAGTAACGGGGACCTGTTAGGGGTAATAGGAATTGACTTTACCCTGGAGGCCCTTAACACTATGATAAACTCCTATGAACTGGGAAAAACTGGTTACTATTCGCTTTTTGCTGATACAGGCCAGATAATATCTAATCCAAATCCGGACTATATCAACAAGAATGTGGGAGAAATAGATATATCAGACAACATTAAAAGCTCAATCCAGTCCAAGCAGGAGGGGTCAATAGCCTATAAGGCCGGGGGAAAAGCCGTAAAGGGCTATATATCCCTGATAGGTGATACTGGCTGGACTATTATGTCGGCTATGCCGGAAAAAGAGTACTCTGAAAGATCAAAGGAATTAACAAGCATTTTACTAATTTCCTTTGTTATAGTCCTGGCTATAATAATAATGACTATAATGACCATAGCCAAGGGAATTGTAAGTCCAATAAAGCTAATTACCGGGGCTGCTAACGAAATTGCTGATGGAAGCCTTGACGTAAGCCTTGATATTAATAGCAGGGATGAGGTTGGTCAGCTGGCAAATGCCCTTAACCGGACGGTGAGTAAGCTGAAAAACTATAGCTCCTACATTGATGAAATTACAAAGAATCTTGAAACTATGGCTGAGGGGGATATGAGAGTTGAGCTTAAGGAGGCCTATACAGGGGAATTTGCTGCCATAAAAACCGCCTTCGAAGCCATATCAGACTCCTTGAATGAGGCCCTTTATAATATTAACGAATCAGCCAAGCAGGTGTCCATTGGCTCTAATCAGGTTGCATCGGGAGCCCAGGCCTTGGCATCTGGGTCTACTGAGCAGGCAGCTACGGTTGAGGAGCTTAGTGCAACTGTAACAGAGGTGGCCAGGCAGGCAGAGGACAACTCTGCTTATGTAAAAGAAACTACCCTGAGGCTTGAAAATAGCAGTCAAAGACTGGGTCAGGGTAATGAGCATATGGGGCTGTTGACTCAGGCCATGGGAGAGATAAGCTCATCATCAAATCAGATAGCTAAGATAACAAAGGTAATAGAGGATATAGCTTTTCAGACCAATATTTTGGCTCTAAACGCAGCCATAGAGGCAGCAAGAGCTGGGACGGCTGGCAGAGGCTTTGCCGTTGTGGCAGATGAAGTAAGAAATCTTGCTGCAAAATCAGCAGAAGCGGCCAATCAGACAGCCAGTCTTATTGAAGCATCTGTTGCAACTGTAGATAAGGGCTCACAAATAGCTATGGAAACAGCAGAAATTCTTCAGGGGGTAGGAGATGAAACCCTTGAAATTGTTCAGAGTATAGGCCAGATTGAGACAGTATCTGCCCAACAAGCCCTTGCCCTGTCTCAGGTTATGGATGGCTTAAGTCAGGTAACATCTGTTGTTCAGACAAACGCTGCCACAGCAGAAGAAAATTCAGCCTCCAGTGAGGAGATGTCAGCCCAGGCTAGCTTGCTCCAGTCCGAGGTTGCAAGGTTTAGGCTGAATCATGAGGGATATTCTATCTCCAGCAGAAGAGGAAACTCCTTCCGCGAGGAAGAAACAAAGCATCATTCCAAGAATAAAGCAGATAAATATTAAACTACAAATAATAAAAGCCAGGCTCAGCCTGGCTTTTATCGTTTAGTACTTTGGGAAAAATCAGCTAATATTTGCCTATAATAGCTAATGATAGGCAAATATTAGCTAAAAAAATCCTTGTTTAATTTTTGGATAAGAGCATCCCTTAATTCATCCAGCTCCTCCTGATAGGTTGGTGAATTGTTTTTTGGTGTACGATCGTTTACAAACCTTCCTTTATTTGAAACTCCCCAGAATCCTGCTGTATCATCGTCAAGAACCTTAAAGGCACCCATATACTCATTCCATGCAGCATCATCTATACCAACCCCATCATTTATGTATCCTCTTCCGCCTCCAAGGAATCCAGCGTTCATAATGGTGTAAATGCTCTTATCTTTTAACAACCCTTCAAGACCGTTTTCAGCATCTTTATAAGCCCATTGTTTAGCAAATACTGTCTCCATATAGCCTTTTACCATAGCGTTTGGTGTATCATGCCAGTTTGGATAACAAAAAATAATGTAGTCTGCCTTTTCAATATAATCCTGTTCTGTTTTGATTTCAGGGCTTGCTTCTCCACTTCCATCCTTTGCGTGGTAGAAATTTTCAGGGGATAAAACTGGATTGAAATTAAGATCATAAAGATCCCTTATTTCTACTTCCACATTTTTTTCTTCAAAATGTTTCATAGCAGTGTATACAAGGTCGTAGTTTACACTGTACTTCCTTGGATCTCCAACTACGAAAAGAGCTTTTTTTCCAGACTTATCTGTAAAACCTTTTGGTTTATATTCTCTTATAATATCATCTGGGACAATAGACGCCGATGTGGTTCCGTCAACAGTTGTTGCAGAAGAACCCGCATCGGCTTCCTGCTTAGCTTCGGTATTTGTTCCTTGATTATCTGCTCCCTGAACCGGTGCTTTCGAGCATCCTGTAATAATCATGGCTGAAGCCATTAATAAGCTTATTATTTTCCTTTTCATTTTATATCTCCTCTTATGTAATATTATTCTGTATTGCTAGTTGTATGAGTCCACAAGCTTTTTAACAAAAAAAGTGAGTTCATCCTTTAAAATTTCGTTTTTTCTTTTTACCATGGCACATGTAATATCAAGTCTTTTGCCTTCAAACTCAATCCTTGCAAGATCGCTTTTTATCTTTTTTCGACACTTCCAGTCGATTTCAACAGCAAAGGAAGGAAGACTATGAAGGGCATCGTTGTAGGTCTTATTACCGTTTGTTAAGATGGTTTTATTTGTGTCGGGGATACCTAAATACTCCATCTCTTCGCCTAAATCAAACATGCCTTTAAAGAAATAAGTTTTCTTCACATGGAAGAGTCCAAGCAGGTCGTCCTTGGAAATTGTATCCAGTTTGCTTTTCTCGTTATTCCTGCTTATATGTATTTTCATTTGATCAGTGAAAAGATCTTGGATCTCAAGATCTTCAGCTGCCAGGTATTTTAATAATTTTTTTCGCTGAAATTCACTGTAGACAATTATACCCAGGTCGCAGTCTCTAGTGATTACATTTTCAATTGTATCTTCAACGCCTGCCTCACAAAGCTCGAATTCATAGTTATCAGAGTTATACTTCTTGCACACCTCGAAAAACTGGTAGTTTATCACTTCAGATCCAAATGATGAAATTTTAACTTTTTTGTCGTTAGACCTGGTCATTAGCTTTTTTTCTACAATATCAAACTGTTTGACGATGGACCTTGCATAGTGGTAAACCTCCACGCCAAATGAAGTAAGGGTTACACCCTTGTTGCTCCTATAAAAAATGTTCTTACCTATCTCATTTTCTAAATTTGAAATCTGATTGCTTAAATTTGGCTGCGAAATATATAGGTTCCCTGCTGCCTTGGAAATACTTCCAGTTTCAACAATCTCCACTATATATTTTAATTGGTTAAAATCCATGGACCACCCCTCTTCGTGTGTGTTTATTATTAGTTAAACTCTGGATTAAATATACAGTAATAGTGACAATAAATCAACAATATTGACTATATGTTATTTTTACGACCTGCTATCATATTTTTATATAAACAAATAATAAAAGCCAGGCTGAGCCTGGCTTTTATCGTCTACATGGGTATTCGCAGGGTTTTGTTAATCAACAACTGCCAGGAGATCGCCAGCCTTAACAGATGTGTTTTCTGCAACTAATAGTCTCTTTATCCTTCCGTCCATTCTTGCTACGACAGAGGTTTCCATTTTCATGGCTTCTATTATTGCTATTACCTGGTTTTCCTTTACTTCATCTCCAGCCTTTACAAGGACCTTGCTGACCATACCAGGGATTGATGCTCCTACATGGCTTTTGTCCTCTGGATCAGCTAGTTCAGACCTGCTTATTTTTGTTTCGGCCTGAGGGTCATTCACCTGGATTTCCCTTCTCATGCCGTTTAGCTCAAAGCTAACAGTCCTTTTTCCTTCATCGTCAAGGTCGCCCAGACCCAGGTATTTTATTACAAGAGTTTTTCCATCAGCTATATTTATATGGGTAGTTTCTCCAAGGGAGAGGCCGTTAAAGAATACATGGCTATCCATATTTGCAATGTAGCCATATTCTTTTCTGTGGGCATAAAAATCTTCTACAACCTTAGGGTAGAGGCACCAGGATATAACTGCCCTGTCTGTGGCCGCTGGGTAGAATTTTGCTACTTCCTCCTTGGCCCTTGCAAAATCAACTGCTTCAAGCAGCTCTCCAGGGCGGCAGGTTATTGGATCTTCGCCCTTTAGGACGATTTTTTGCAGCTCTGGGGGGAAACCTCCTGCAGGCTGGCCCATCATCCCTTTAAAATAGGAAACAACTGAATCGGGGAAGGTAATGGCTTTGCCTTTTTCGGTTATATTTTCAGGAGTCAGAGAATTTTGTACCATGAAGATGGCCAAATCGCCCACCATTTTTGATGAAGGGGTTACCTTTACAATATCTCCCAGCATAAAGTTTACGCTTCTATACATTTCCTTTATATCCTCGAACTGGTGGCCCAGTCCAAGGCTTATGGCCTGAGACTGAAGGTTGGAGTACTGGCCTCCAGGCATCTCATACCTGTAAATGTCTGTTGATGGGTGCTTAATGCCTGTTTCGAATTTGGAGTATCTTTGCCTTACATCGCCCCAGTACTGGCTAAGAGAGTCTAGCTTTTTGAGGTCAAGACCAGTGTCCCTTTCCTGACCCTTTAGAGCTGCCACTACGGCGTTCATGGATGGCTGGCTGGTCATAGAGCTCATAGAGTCTATAGCCAGGCTGACTATATCAACTCCTGCCTCTGCAGCTATAAGACAGGTAGCTACTTGATTGCCAGAGGTATCGTGGGTATGGAGGTGGATTGGGAGACTGATCTCGTTTTTAAGGGCCTTAACAAGCTTCTGGGCAGCATAAGGCTTTAAAAGTCCGGACATATCCTTGATAGCAAGGGTGTGGATCCCCATTTTCTCGAGTTTTTTTGCCATATCTACATAATAGGCCAGGGAATACCTGTCTCTGGAGGAATCCATTATATCTCCTGTATAGCAGATAGCTGCTTCACAGAATTTGTTTTGTTTTAGAACCTCGTCTATGGCAATTTCCATGCCCGGTATCCAGTTTAGGGAGTCAAAAATCCTGAATATGTCTATGCCGGTTTTTGCAGCTTCCTTAACAAACTCCCTGATTACATTATCAGGATAATTTTTGTAGCCTACAGCATTGGCTCCGCGAAGGAGCATCTGAAAGGGGATGTTAGGAATTTTTTCTCTTAGTAGCTCCAGTCTTTCCCATGGGGATTCGTGGAGGAATCTGTAGGCTGTGTCAAAAGTCGCCCCTCCCCACATTTCAAGGGAAAAAACATCCTTAAGAATTTCCCTTGTTCCTGGTGCAGCCTTTAGCATATCTACTGTCCGCATACGGGTAGAAAGCAGGGATTGGTGGGCATCTCTCATAGTAGTATCGTTTATAAGAAGCCTTTTTTGCTTTAAAATAAAGTTCTTAAAGGCCTCGGGGCCTTCTGTGTCCAGAATTTGCTTTAAACCCTCGTTCTTTGCCGGGGAGCTTTCAAATTGTGGGAGTCTTACAGGCTCTAATTCCCTTTTTATAATGGAAGGATTTTTTATTTGCAGGTCTGCTATAAAATTCAGGACCTTGGTGGCACTGTCTTTTTTGTTTTCAAAATCAAAAAGCTCAGGGGTTTCGTCAATGAATTTTGTATGACATTTTCCATCTAAAAAGACTGGGTGGGTAAGGATATTAGTCACAAAGGGGATGTTTGTTTTGACTCCCCTTACATGCTCCTCGCTCAAAGCTCGAATTGCTTTTTTGCAGGCTCCTTCAAAGGTAGTGTCTCTGCAGGTTACTTTTACAAGCAAAGAGTCATAGTAGGGGGATATCACAGCGCCCTCATATGCTGTTCCTCCGTCCAGCCTCACACCAAAGCCGCCGCCTGACCTGTAAGAGGTTATCTTCCCAGTGTCTGGGGCAAAGCTGTTGAGAGGGTCCTCTGTTGTTACCCTGCACTGGATAGCAAAGCCCTTTGGCTTAATATCTTCTTGTTTTGTAATTCCGATAAAAGGGGTATCCAAGGCGTGGCCTTCAGCAATTAGTATCTGGGCTCTAACAAGGTCAATGCCTGTCAGCTCCTCTGTTACCGTATGCTCAACCTGGATTCTTGGGTTCATTTCTATAAAATAGTAGTTATTGGTCTTGTCGACTAGAAATTCAACAGTCCCTGCTGAGACATAGCCAACATGCTTGGCGATTTTTACTGCATCCTGGTAGAGCTTGTCCAAGGTGGTCTGAGGGACAGAAAAGGCTGGCGCAAATTCAACCACCTTTTGGTACCTTCTTTGGAGAGAGCAGTCTCTTTCGTGAAGATGGACAATGTTCCCGTACTTGTCTCCTAAAATCTGAACCTCTATATGCTTGGGTTCGACCAAATATTTTTCGATAAATATATCTGCGTTGGCGAAAGCTTTTTCTGCTTCGTTTTTAACAAGACCAAAGTTTTCCCTTACCTCAAGGTCACTATCGCATCTTCTCATTCCTCTTCCGCCACCACCGCCGGCAGCCTTTAAAATGATAGGGTAACCGTATTCATTGGCCTTTGCAAGGGCTTCGTCAAGACCGGAAAGGGGCTTGGCTGAGCCTGGTATGGTGGGAACACCGCACTCCTTGGCAATAGTTTTTGCTACAAGCTTGTCACCCATTTGAGAGAGGATTTTTGAAGATGGCCCTATGAAGCTTATACCAGCCTTCTCACAAGCCAGGGCAAATTCGGCGTTTTCTGACAAGAAACCGTAGCCTGGATGAATGGCATCAACCCCTCTTCTTTTTGCCAGGTCAATTATAGCGGGAATGTCCAGATAAGCACTGAGAGGGCTTTTGTTTTCTCCTATAATATAGGATTCATCAGCCCTTGTCCTAAAGTAGCCGTAGGTATCCTCCTTGGAGTAAATAGCGACGGTTTGCAGGGCCAGATCGTAACAGGCTCTGAATATTCTGAGGGCAATTTCTCCCCTGTTTGCAACTAATATTTTATTAAAATCCTTTTTCATGCAACCTCCTGAATTGACCTTCAAATAAAAGTCCATTAATGATATAATTGTTTGTAGATGATTTTTACCAGTATAGTTATGTTTTACCATAAAATCAAGTAAAAATTGTAAAATAAGCAGATGGATATTTTCCTTGACAAGGCCTGACCTTTGTAGTAAAGTAGTCAGGTAAACCATATTTACACCAATCTATGTTATGGAATAGATCCTTCTAGTTATAGAGTATATAGGAGGTACACACAGTGAGAGTAAAAGTGACGTTAGCATGTCAAGAGTGTAAGCAGAGAAATTACAATACTATGAAAAACAAGAAAAATGACCCAGACAGAATTGAAATGGAAAAGTACTGTAAATTCTGCAAGAAACACACAACGCATAAAGAAACTAAATAGTTATCGAAAGGTGTGATTGAATGCAAGCATCAGCAGAAAAATTTTCTCTAGGAAAATTTTTAAAAGAAGTAAGAGCAGAGCTTAAGAAGGTTCACTGGCCAACAAAAAAAGAACTGGGAAATTATACTACTACAGTACTGATTACTGTAACAGTAATTTCAGTTTTAATCTATCTAATGGACAAAGGAATTTTGGCTGCATTAGGTATGATAATGGGAAGTTAGGGGGATTACCTTGAGTGATCAGGCACAATGGTATGTTGTACATACCTTTTCTGGACATGAGAATAAAGTAAAAGCAACTATTGAGAAAGCGGTTAAAAACCGTGGTATGGAGGATGTTATCCAGCAGGTTTCTGTACCCATGGAAGAAGTTGTTGAAATCAAAAACGGTAAAAGAGTTGTAAGACTAAAGAAAACTTTTCCCGGTTATTGTCTTGTAAAGATGATAATGACGGATGAGTCTTGGTATGTTGTAAGAAACACCAAGGGTGTTACAGGCTTTGTTGGACCGAATTCAAAGGCAGTGCCTCTGAGCCAGGCCGAGGTTGACAGTATGGGTCTTGAAAAAGAGATACGTCAAGTATATAATTTTGATTTTGCAGTTGGCGACAAGGTTGAAATAGTTGGAGGGGCCTTCAATGAATTTGTTGGAACCGTAACTGAGATTATGCCTGAGGAGGGCATGGTCAAGGTGCAGATTTTCATGTTTGGAGAAAGGGAGACGATTCTTGATCTGGAATTGTCTCAAATTAGGAAAGTAAGTTAAAGTCAGAAATGGGAGGTGTCATTAAATGGCTAAAAAAGTAATTGGGCAGATAAAGCTTCAA
>JBDHVO010000001.1:0-28348 GCA_039809675.1 Proteocatella sp. | reverse complement strand
GTTATAAGGAGCTTTGGCTCTGAATCCATCTCCCTGCCCAGGAGGACCTTTTGAATATTTCCCCCGGACATTTTTCTTACAGGCTCGTCTAAGCCCGGCGTTACAATCTCCAGCCTTTCAACTATTTCTTCAGCCTTTGATCTCATTGCTTTTTTGTTTATAAAGATGCCCGGTTGTTTTTTGTAGTCCTTGAGCATTATATTATCTACTATGTCCATGGAGCCTACAAGCCCCATGCCTAGCCTGTCCTCAGGTATAAAGCCCATACGGACCCCCATGTTTATAATTTCCCTTGGAGTTTTATCTATTATATTTTCTCCCTGGAGGTAGATTCTTCCGGAGTTTGTCTTCATAAGGCCTGCTATTGTTTCACAAAGCTCTTTTTGGCCTGAGCCTGCAAGACCCGCTACCCCAATAATTTCTCCCCCGTATACATTGAGGTTGACATCCTTGAGGGCTGCCCTCTTGTCCTGGTCAAGCACTGTTACCTCATCAAGCTCCAGTACAGGCTTTTCGGACCTTTGAACCTTTGGTCTTTTTATTTTAAGCTCCAAGGATTTGCCTACCATCATCTCTACAAGCTCCCTGGAGGTGGTTTCCTTTGTATTAAGGGTTGCAATACTTTTGCCTTTTCTTAGAACTGTAACCTTGTCGCTAATTTCCATAACCTCGTTCATTTTGTGGGTTATGATTATTATTGAATTGCCTTGGGCCTTCATATTTCTCATTATATTAAAGAGCCTTTTTATTTCCTGAGGAGTCAAAACGGCGGTGGGTTCATCCATTATAAGGATTTTTGCCCCCCGGTAAAGCACCTTTATTATTTCAAGGGTCTGCTTCTCTCCTACCGACATATTGTAGACCTTTTTGCCCGGGTCTATATCAAGCCTGTATTTGTCCGAAATTGCCCTTATTTCTTTTGTAAGCGCCTTATTCCTTATAAGGGCCTTTCCTTTTTGGCCCAGGATAATATTATCCATGGCAGTCAGGACATCAACCAGCTTAAAATGCTGGTGAATCATGCCTATTCCCAGTTCTATTGGCTCGCTTGGCGATGTAAACCTTTGTTCTTGTCCATAAACAAAAATAGAACCGCTGTCAGGAGAGTATATTCCTGACAGCATGTTCATTAGTGTGCTTTTTCCAGCTCCGTTATCGCCTAAAAGGGCATGGATTTCGCCTTCATTTATAGTTAAGTTTACGTTTCCGTTCGCCTTTATGCTTCCAAAGCTTTTGGAAATATCAATCATTTCTATAGCTTTTTTGCCTTGCATAAATCCTCCGCTTATTTTGTTGTTCCTATTACTCCCTCAACAAGGTAGTCCATAGACCAGATTTTTGCCCTGTCTGGTTTTTCTCCATCGGCAATTACGACTTGACCTGCCTGATTTTTAATTGGGCCTGTAAACACATTAAAGTCACCAGAAATTATCTGCGCCTTTACTTCTTCAACCTTTGCCTCTGCTCCCTCAGGTGCATTTTCGGTCAAAGGCAGAAGGCCGATATAGCCATCTTGCATTGTTCCGTAGTAGCTTTCAGGCTTCCATGTTCCATCTACAATAGCTTGAACGGTTTTGATATAGTAAGCGCCATGGTTCCAGGTAGGGGCTGTCATAAAGGCCTTTGGAGCTGCATCAAAGCTATCTGCGTTATAGCCAATTGCATAGGCTCCTCTTTCCTCAGCTGCTACCTGAGGACCTGTTGTATCACAGTGCTGGGCAATTACGTCTGCTCCTGTGTCAAGAAGGGCTACTGCTGCTTCTTTTTCCTTGGCAGGGTCATACCATGAGTTTGTCCAAATTACTTGTACAGTAGCATCAGGGTTTACTGACTGGACACCCAGGGTAAAGGCGTTGATTGCTATAAAGAGCTCTGGCAGAGGGAAAGCCCCTACAAAGCCTATTTTGTTTGTTTTTGTTTTCATACCTGCTACAATACCTGACAAGTATCTTGCTTCCTCCATGGCTCCAAAATAGTTGTCAAAGTTTGTATCATTGGCCTTGTAGCCAGAGAAGTGAAGGAATTTTACATCAGGGTATTCTTTTGAAAGCTCTTCCATTCCATCCATGTAGCCAAAGCTGTTGGCAAATATTATGGTAGCCCCCTGATCAATCATTACCTTGGCAGTGTTTTTTACATCCTGAATATTTTCAGGCACTACCTCCTGATAATAGGTCTTTACCTTGTCCCCCATAGCTTCCTCAAGCTCAAGACGGCCTCTGTCGTGGGCCTGGGTAAAGCCTCCGTCGTTTATATGACCTATATAAATAAATCCTACCTTTACCGGCTCTGCATCTCCTGAGCCTGCGTCTGATCCTCCTGTTTTTGAAGCGCCGCAGCCCGTAGCACTTATACCGATAACAAGTGACATTAAAATTGCTAATACCTTTTTCATTCCATACTCCCTTCAAGATCCTTTATAGTTACGATTGCTTTCAATTAGATTATAGCTACTCTAAGGCAACCTGTAAAGGTATTTATAAGAAAAGCTTGTATTTTAGAAGAGTAATTTTATATTTAGTTCGTTTTATTTCGAATTATATACCCAGATACCCAGGCGTATAGTTCGCAAATACCAAAAATTTTATATACCAATCTAAAATTTTATATATTTTTTGAAGTTAAGACCAAAATAAGCAGATTTTGTCCGGACTTTCCTTAAAAAGCTATGGCAAAAACCCTTAATATAGTCTATAATATATGGAGAATCTTACTCTTTTAAATAATGTTTTCTGATAATGTTTTCTAAATCTATATATTAAAGAGGAGTATTTATGAGAGATATTCAGTTGCTGCTTAGCCAGCACGTGGGTGCACCATGCAAGCCTGTTGTTGAGGCTGGTGCAAGGGTAGAAAAAGGAACCTTGGTTGCTGAGCCTGCTGGACTTGGTGCCAATATTTATTCAAGTGTTTACGGCCTTGTTACTGAAGTAAAAGATGACCGTATAATTATAAAGCCTGATGAAGAGCAAAAGGATGCTTTTATTCCTCTGAAGGAGGACACTCCTCTGGAGATGATAAAGGCAGCAGGACTTGTTGGTATGGGAGGAGCAGGATTCCCTACCGCTATTAAGCTTTCTACAAAAATCGAAGGCGGTTATGTGCTTATTAATGACGCAGAGTGCGAGCCTGGCCTAAAGCATAATATTATGCAGACAGAGACTCAAACTGCCAAGCTTATCAAGGGCGTTAAATACGCTATGGATATTACAGGAGCTGCCAAGGCTATATTTGCCATCAAAAAGAAAAATGAAAATGCTGTAAAAATCCTAAAAGAAGCTATCAAAGCCGAGCCTGCTATGTCAATCAGACTTATGCCTGATATCTACCCAATGGGTGAGGAAAGAGCAGTTGTAAGGGAGTGCCTTGGCGGAATAGAGCTTGGAGTTGCTGAGCTGCCATCTGCTGCCAACGCAGTTGTCCTTAATACAGAGACTCTTATCAGAATAACTGAGGCAATCGACGAAAGAAGACCATGCATCAGCAAGGATCTTACGGTTGTTGGAATGGTTGAGGATGCTCAAAAAGGCAAAATCTTTAAGGACGTGCCAATAGGAACAAGCGTAGCAGACCTTATTGAAGCTTCTGGTGGACTAATTGACAGGCCAATCGGAGAGCTTATTATGGGAGGACCTTTCACAGGCAAGCCTACTACTCTTGAAGCTCCTATTACAAAAACAACAGGTGGAATCATTGCTACAATGGAATTCCCTGACCTGCACGGAGCCCCTATGGGAATCCTTATATGTGCGTGCGGCGGTGACGAAAACCGTATGCGTGATATTGCAGCAAAGATGAATTCAAAGGTTGTTTCTGTTGCAAAATGTAAGCAGGCTGTGGCTGCAAAGCCAGGCGGACCGCTTAAGTGCGAGCGCCCGGGAGAGTGTCCTGGCCAGGTACAAAACAGCTTACAGTTTAAAAAGGACAAGTGCGAATATATAGTTATAGGTAACTGTTCAGATTGTTCAAATACTGTAATGGGCTCAGCTCCAAAAATGGGACTAAAGGTTATGCACCAGACTGACCATGTTATGAGAACCATAGGCCATCCGCTTTACAGAACCCTAAAGGTTTCAAAAACTGTTGACCAGGACTAGAAGTTAGTTGGTTAGTGGTTAGTTGGTTAGTGGTTAGTTGGTTAGTGGTTAGGTAAAAGGAAAAAGGTTAAAGCTAGAAAGGCTATAAAATCCGAAAGCTGTGAACTGCCTGTCGCTCAGACAGGTTCTCGCTTTTACGGATTTTATAGCCTTTTTTAACTAATGACTTTGGCTGCCCAAGTGCCATCTAGCATTTAACCAAAAGCCTTTAACCTAAGACCTGTCAGCTAACCACTAACCAACTCCGGCCGCCAGGCCCCTACTTTACCTTTTACCTTTTACCTTTTACCTAACTCCTAATAAGCTTTTGCAAAGTAGGCCAGTCTATCTGCCTTTTTGCCGCAGCATACACAGGTGTCTGCAATTTTTTCTGTGTCTGCAAACGGGAAGCACCTGATAGTTGCCGCTGTTTCTTCCTTGATTGTTGCCTCACACTCTTCATCCTCGCAGTGCATTGCCCTGATAAAGCCCGGATTTTCAACAAGAGCTTTTTTGAAGTCATCCATATTGTAGGCTGTTGACGTTCTCTCCTCCTGACGCTCTAAGGCCTTGTTAAACAGGTTTTGTTGGATTTCGGCCATAAGACCTTCTATTTTTTCTCTCAGGCCTTCAATCTCATACTGGGCCTTTTCAAGGGTATCTCTTCTTACAAGGGTTACCTGACCATTTTCAAGGTCTCTTGGTCCTACCTCTATTCTTACTGGGATTCCAAGCATTTCAGCATCATTGAACTTGTAGCCCGGAGATTTTTCTGTTGTATCATCCATATCCACTCTTAAGGTTTTTTTCAGCTCGTCATAAATCTCGTTGGCCTTGTCCATTACCCCTTCCTTGTTCTGCTGGATAGGAATTATCCTTACCTGGGTAGGTGCCATCTTAGGTGGTATCACAAGCCCTCTATTATCGGAATGAACCATTATAAGGCCACCAATAAGTCTTGTCGATATTCCCCACGATGTATGGTAAGGGTAGCTAAGACCGCCGTTTCTGTCCTGGAACTGGATTTCAAAGGCCTTTGTAAAGTGCTGGGCCAGGAAGTGGCTTGTCCCGGACTGAAGGGCCTTGCCGTCATGCATAAGGGCCTCTATTGTATAGGTGTCCTGAGCTCCTGCAAAACGCTCTCTAACAGATTTTTGCCCCTTTACAACCGGCATAGCCATAAGGTCCTGGGCAACCTCCTCATAGATGTCCAGCATCTGGAGGGTTTCTCTTTCAGCCTCCTCAAAGGTTTCATGCAGGGTATGACCTTCCTGCCACAAGAATTCTGATGTTCTCAGGAAGGGCCTTGTTGCCTTTTCCCATCTTACAACTGAACACCACTGGTTGTATAGGTATGGCAGGTCCCTATAGGATCTAAGCCATTTTCTGTACATTTCGCATATTATAGTTTCTGATGTAGGCCTGATTACCAGTCTTTCTTCAAGTCTTTCCTTGCCAGCGTGGGTAACCCAGGCTACTTCTGGAGCGAAGCCCTCAACGTGCTCTGCCTCCTTCATAAGAAGACTTTCAGGGATTAAGAGAGGGAAGTAACAGTTTTTGTGACCTGTATCCTTAAATCTCTTGTCTGCAAAGCCCTGGATTGCCTCCCACAGGGCGTAGCCATAGGGCTTGATTACCATAAAGCCTTTTACTGGTGAGTAGTCTACAAGGTCTGCCTTTGTGATTATATCAGTATACCACTGGGCAAAATCCTCCTCCATTGGTGTTATTTCCTTTACAAACTGCTGTGCTTTCTTTGACATAATTCCTCCATAATTTTTATTTCAGGCCCTAAGCCTGTATTTTTGGCTATTAAAAAATCCCCCTCCTCATATAGAGGCGAAGGATCGCGGTACCACTCTAATTATTCCTAAGGGAATATCTCTTGGGGCTGTAACGGGCCAAAACGGGATTACTCCAGCTCCAAAGCAGGACATACTTTGCTCCAATCAGGGTTTCCAGCTCCTCCCATTCTCTATGGACCTTTGCAAATATGATTCTTTTTCATAGCTTTCTGTTGATTATACTGAACTTTTTATACTTTGTCCAGCATTTTTTGAATTCTTGCTAAATTTCCTTTGTAAATGGAAAGAGACCAGCTTGCGCCAATCCCAATCCATAGTTTGTGTATTATTAACAGTGTGTAGTCTGTTTCTAACTATTAAGCTGCTGCTTTTTTTGAAGCTGAGAATAGAGATATCGCAGTGTAGAACATTACACCTACTACCAGCCATTTTAGGATTGTAAGCGGTAAGCTCTTAACCAGGTAGAAGGCTATAGCAACTCCCACAAGTCCTCCAAGAGCAACTGCCATTGAAGCTTTTCTGTTGAATCCGCCTTCCTTGATAAACCTTACTGAAGCTACCGGCATTAGGTAAGCACAAGATCCCATCATTATTGGGAATGCTACAAGCGGGCTCATTCCAAGCATATATACAAGGGCCATACATGGAGCGTAAAGACCGATTCCGGCTGTCATAAGGGCTCCAAGGATACAGTTCATTACTATACCTATGATAAGCTTGATACCTGTAAGACCTGTTGCATCTCCACCGCTTGGGAATAGACCTACAAGCTGAAGAATAACTATTAGTCCTGTTGCTGCAAGAGCAAGAGCCATAACCTTTTGTACAACCTTGGTTGGAAGCTTTGATACTATACCTGCTCCGAAGTAAGCTCCTACTGCTGATGCAATAAGCATTGATGCAAGTGTGAAGGGCTCAACCTCTACCTCACTCATAAATAGGTAAGCCTGGTAGCAAACCGGCAGAGTACAAGAAACGTTTAGGGTTCCCGGGATAAGTCTGTCGTCTACCTGCTTGAAGGCTCTAAATAGAGCTGTTGATGGGGCAAAGGAGCCGATTCCAAGCGTGTCAAAAAAGTTAACTACTGTTCCTATAATTCCTGATGTTGCATAGCTTGTTCCTGGTTCAAGAGCTCCAGCTGCCTTTGTTGCCATAAAGTCTTTTACTAATACTACCACGTAAAATGCGCATAGTATTCCAATACCAATTAATAATATCGATGCTACGTTCATGGGTTTCCTCCTATGTATTTAATTTACAATTAAATTGTGTGTTTATTATATCACAGACAAAGAATTGTTTCAATAAAAAATTAAACTTTTAATTAAGATTCCGAAGATTTTTTTTGCTGTAAATAATTAGGATTCGGCTGCTGCTTCAAGGACAGCAGCCGCTAGTGTTTTTGCTTATTTTAGAACAAATCCATGCTTAAGAGGGTCTGTTTCATCAATTACAAAGTGGTTAAAGCCTGTGATGTATGCAGATCCTTTTACTACAGGGATTACTGCATCAAAGTCGCCAACCTTTGTTGTTTCTGCAACATGACCATAGAAAAGAGTTCCAAGGATACTTTCGTATACAAATTCCTGTCCTTCCTTTAGCTCTCCCTTTGCATGAAGGGCTGCCATCTTTGCAGATGTTCCTGTTCCGCATGGAGATCTGTCTACCTGACCCTGACCGAAGATTACAACGTTTTTGTAGGTTGCTTCCGGGTGAGTAGGAGCATCATAGATTTCAACAAGGTCTACTGTTTTTATATGAGCAAGCTCTGGATGCTGAATTTCGATCTCCTGGTTGATTTTATCTCTAAGTCTTAGGGCAACATCAGTTAGGGCTGTTGCGTTGTTTGGCTCTATTTTCATTCCTAGCTCATCAGCATGAACGATGGCAAAGAAGCTTCCGCCGAAGGAGATATCAAACTTTATTTTCTTTCCGTCAAGCTCTACCACCTGGTCTCTTTTGTAAAGGAAGGCAGGTACGTTTTTGAAGGATACGCTTTGTACCTTTCCGTTTTCAACTGCAGCTTCAGCTCTTACAATTCCTGCCGGTGCTTCAAGAACAACCTTTGTAACAGGCTCTTTCATCTCAACCATACCGGTCTCAACAGCACAGGTTACTGCTCCGATTGTTCCGTGACCGCACATGTTAAGGTAGCCGCCGCCGTCCATAAATATAATTCCAAAATCAGCCTCATCTACTGTAGGAGCAAGTATGAAGGATCCAAACATATCGTTGTGCCCTCTTGGCTCTAGCATAAGAGCTGTTCTTATGTGGTCCATATTCTGCTCAAGGTATGCTTTTTTCTCAGGCATTGTCTTGCCAGGAACATTAGGGATTCCACCTATTACTATTCTTGTTGCTTCTCCCGCTGTATGTGAGTCAATTGCGTGTATTCCTTTTGAAAAAATCATCGTTATACTCTCTTTCTCATCTTTAGCTTTAAAAGTGCCGCTGCTTTTTTTGCATCTAGTTCGTCGGTTGTATTCTCGCCTACAACTTCAGTTTCAATGCCTTCTTTTGATTTATTTATGTCAACTATCGTGTCCATGTATCTGTTAGTTACAACAAATTTTGCTTGCTTTCCGTTAAAGGTAACTCCTACGACAGGAATATTTCTTTTTCCTATCTCCTCAAAGGTGTTGGCATAGTCTACATGCGAATTCCCCCATCCATCACATGAAAGTATGCAGCCGTCCACTCTCATAGCCTCAAGAAGCTGAGCAGCCCTTGTGCCTACCCTTTCTTTTTCTATGTTGTCCTGAGGCGTGCCTACGACCACTATACCTACCAGCTCAAGGTCATTGTCATTACTTAAAACGTCTACCAGCGGATCTCTAAAATGGTGTAATGAAGTTTCTTTTGTCGATGGTCCTACTCCCATTTTTCCTCCTAATCCAAAGCCCTTAAGGCTCCATCCCTAAATTCGTTGGGAGATAGCACTATGGGCATATTGCCTGCATCTATTATTGATATTCCTCCAGTAAAGCCTGATGGCTCCTTTGGAAGAAGAAGGTGGTCATACATGGCACCTTGCCCGGCGACCTGCTTCACAAGGGCAACCTTTTTGGCTCCTGGTCTTTTTCTATCATAAAACTCGTGAACCTCTGTGGCATGCTTTGGCTCTTGGAGCTTTAAATCCTCACGTATTTGCTGGATGAATTCATCACAGGCCTTGAAGCAGGCGTTTGGCAGCCTCCTGTCATACACCTCTGAGCCTTTTATAAGTACATCTATATGAATTATGATATCGTTTTCCCCAGGGGTGCCAGCTTTCCCAAGCACCATCTGGTCTTTAAGGTTGCCCTCAGAAGAACCAAATTCATGCATCTGCCTTCCGTCTGCATCACAGCCTGTCAGCATTACATAAGCGCCTGTCATGGTGTAGGTGATTCCTTCTCCCAGCTTACCCAGCACCTTGGTGGATATGGGGATAATGTCCATTATAGTATTAATTTCTCTGTCATGATCCCCTGGTTTTATTACGCTGATTGTAACGTTTTCAATAAGAGGATTTTCCTGTATATACTTTGTGTATTCTTTATCAATCGTAAGTACACGTTTATCATATTTGAATTTGTCTCCAAACTCAATCTTTTCTATGTGAAAAGCTCTGATGACTAACCTTCGTAAATCTATAGTTTCCATAACTAGGCTCAGCTCCATATTCATTTCGGGGCTGCAAGTCTTGCAGCCCCTGAAAATTTATTAAACTTTTGCTATATATTCGAATGGCAGTGGTACTATTTGTCCAGCACTTGTCATTTCCATCATGGCGTTTAGAGAAGCCTTGATGATTGCTGTTTGCATTACTGGATCGTTTGGTGCTCCTGCATTTGCTCCCATTGGTACAAGCGGGGCAACTGCTCTTGGAGTTCCTGTTTGTCTAACTACCGGAGGTAGTGCTGCAATGATTACTGTTGGTATTCCTGCAGACTCGATTGCTCTCTGCACAAGCACGGCAGAGCGGTGGCAGGTACCTCAGCCTGCTGTAAGAAGTACATAGTCTACGCCTTCTTCTTTAAGCTGTCTTGCGATTTCCGGTCCTGTTTCGTTGGCGAATTTGTCCTGGTCTCCTCCGCCTCCCATGAATCCAAAGTTTACTGGTGCAAATGCTTTTATAAAGCCTTCTGCTGCAAGCTCATGCATTCTGTCGATTGGGAACATACAGTTTATGTCCTTGTTCGCGTCAGCGTTGTCATATCCACCGTGAGATACCATAAGGTCTTTTGCTGTTGCATCTCCTGGAATTAATCTGAATGTAAAGTCACCTGCAAGGTTAAATCTTTTATCTGTTTTAAGATGGATTCCTGCTGCTGATGCAAGAGCTACAACTGCTTCGCTTAGCGGCTTTGAAACAGGTGTCCATACAGGTGGCGGTGTTACAGGCACGAATATTTCTGACTGTAGTCCTTTTACTGCTGTAAGACTCATTTTTATTCCTCCATTTCACTAATCTTTTTTCTTTTACTTTCTAATACCTGGGCATATTTTTCGTTGATTTCAGGACCGAGAACTTCAGGGTAGCTGAGCAGGAAACCAACCTCCTGGCCAATTTCTGGTGGAAAATCCGATATTAGCATTCTCATCGGCACTCTCCATTGTCCCATCCTGCCTTTCATGTCAATTGCCACAAGGCCACTCTTAATTTCTACTATTACTCCCTCTACATAGTTTTCTGTTGAGGTGTATCTTAACTTGTCCATTTAATCTCCTAACCTATTGCCTCTTAATTCTCTGGCTCGTATATTTCAAGTCTCTTTTTGCTTTTTGGAAGAGACTGCTCGTTTTCTTCAAGCTCAATCTTCATGCCTGTTGCTTTTTCAATCATTTCGATGTTGTTTTGCTTAACAGCTGGATTCCATTTTCTTTCAGCTTCCTTAACTGTTTCTCCAGACATTACTGTCTTAAGCATTACAAGAGCTCTGATTGCATCCTCTGGGCATAGAGTATTGTTTGCAAGAATTTCGTTTTCAATTCCTTGAGATGCTTTGTTGTTGTCTACCATGTTTTTCATGTATTTGTTACCAACAACAAGGGCTCCCTGAACAGCTGAGTAAGTTACTCCAACTACTTCAACTCCCCTGCTTCCGATTTCCTCATGGTGAGAAGCAAAGTCGATGTGGTTGTTTCCGAATCCTTCAGTAGTTATGATTGCTCCGTCTATATTCATAGCCTCAACCATCATACCTACTCTTTTTGATACATAGAATTTCTCAGAGTTTGCCTGAGGAGAACCAACAAACACAACTCCTACAAGATCTATTTCATCATCAGCCATTGCAGCAAGTACAAGCGGCTCTCTGAAGTAGTGTCTTGAGTTTTCCTTTGAAGCAGGTCCTATACAAGTAAGGGCGTGGATTCCTCCATCTAGCACCTCAAGCGGAGAAAGAACTACTGGAAGGTTTCCAAGGTCAACGTTTGGATGTCCTCCAAGGATTCCAACCGGCTCTACAGGAAGTATCAGGTTGTCGTGCATTGCACCCTGACCCATGATTTCTTTAACTATAAGAACTCTCTTCTTGCCTGGTCTTCTCTTTTGTACAAACTCATCTTCTTTAACTACAAGAGACTCGTCAGCTTTTTTAAGAGCTTGTCTGATTTCTTCAGTTACGAAATCCATTGCCTTGTGAGCTGCCAGAGGTCCTGGTCTTTCCATGTTTGTATGCTCTTTTATTGTTACTTCAGCTTTGATAAAGATATCGCCTTTGTCTGGAGCTCCAGGTCTTCCCCACATGATGTTTTTGTCAAGCTCTCCCTCAGAAGAACCAAACTCTCCGATTTGTACTCCGCCTTCATCTGTTCCTGTTAGAACAACAACTACTCCGTCAATTACTCTTGTAACGCCTGTTCCAAGCTCTCCGTCTTCCTTTGTTGCGATTGGCTGAACGTCCATGATTGTTTCTGAGTAAGTATTGTATTTGTCAGGAGTGATTATTTCAAGCTTCATTGCAGTTACAAGTGCTTGAGAAGCTACTGCTTCTGTTTCGATGTTCTCTCTTATTGTAAGAGTAGTTCCTTCGATTTTTGTCTCTGATCCAAATACTACCTTGTCAATTTTTATATGTCTTCTCTTTAGAGATCTAATTGCTGTTTCTTGTCCAGCTGGAGCTGCTGCTTGAGCTGCTACTGCTGCTACTTCTGCTTGAGCTGCTACTGGAGCTACTCCCATTTGAGCTGCTACGCCAAGGGGAATTTCAAGATTAATATCTCTTCCTTCTCCTATATGGATTCTTACTACGCCAGCGTTTCCTGCTACTGGAGCTACTGGAGCTACTGCTGCAACCGGTGCTACTGCTACCTCTGCTGCTGGAGCTGCTGCTGTTTCTTTTACTCCCTCAAGAAGCTCTCTTGTAAGCGGAGTAAGTGAATCAGAAGTTTTGATTAGCTTTGCTCCAAGAACCTCCTCAATTGTAAGAGTGTTCTCATCAATTGCTATTAATCCAGAATCTACAAGGTCTGGGAAAATTGCAGGGTCCTCAAGGTTTGTAACTTCTATTACATTCCCTGCCTCTAATCTACAACATAATACTGCTGGGTCCTTAGCATGGGCCTGAGCTGTTTCTAATGTTATTGACATGTGTTCCTCCTTTTAAAATTATAAATAATTTGAATCTTTGATAATTGCTTGTCACTTTGTCAAGCAACTACGCCTTTTGATAATGTTTTTCTATATCTATTATATGATACGTTATTAACTTAATCAACTGTCCAATTACTGTCAATTTTATGCGAATGTGCTTAAACCTCTGTTCAAAAACCCTGTAAACTTATGGTTTTTTGGGTTTTTTGTTCTTAACAAAAAAATATGTCCAAATTTCGCCACTGTCGAATTTCAGACATATTAAGTATTTCTTTGCCTCTATATAAAAAATATTTATAAGAGCCAGAGCTTATTTTTTCTTCTTAAGCTTTTCTTCCTCAAGATCATACTGCTTAATCTTATACATAAGGGTTGTTCTTGGCACATTTAGCTTTCTGGCTGCCAGAGACTTGTTCCAGTCAGTGTTTTTTAGGACTTCCTCCACTATATGCTTTTCGTATTCAGCTACATTTTTTGCCAGGTCATTTACCTGGGCGTAGGATCTGGCAAATTTTGCCACGCTGTCCCTGACAAAGTAGGGCAGCATATCCTCGCTTATTTCTTTGCCGCCTGACATTACAACCATGTGCTCAAGGATATTTTTCAGCTCCCTGAGATTGCCCTTCCAGTCGTACTCAAGGAGGATATTCCTGACCTTGGGAGATATGCCGGGGATTTTCAGGGAGTATTTTTCAGACAGCTCTTTTAAGAAGAGGTTGGATAAAAGGGTAATATCAGACCCCCTGTCTCTGAGGGGAGGAACATCAAGGGAGATTACATTCAGCCTGTAGTAGAGGTCCTCTAAAAATTCACCCTTTTCAACAAGGTTATAGATATTCTTTGTTGTAGCAGAAATAATCCTGCAATGAAAGGGGATCATTTCCTTGCTTCCGACCCTGAATATCTGCTGCTTCTGCAGGGCGTTTAGGAGCTTTGACTGCATTTTTACAGACATATCGGCTATCTCATCAAAATAGAGGGTCCCTCCCTCAGCCAGCTCAAAAAGGCCGGGCCGGCTTTCGCTTGCGCTTTGGACTCCGAAAAACTCTTCATCAAACATACCGGTTGGGATGGCTCCGCAGTTCACATCAATAAACATCCCCTCTCGTCCGCTTAGGTCATGAATTTCTCTGGCTAAGGATTTTTTGCCTACTCCACTTTCTCCGTTTATAAAAATATTGGCATCAGATTTGGATACCTTATTGACCTTTCTCAGGAGGTCTTCTATTTGTTCACTGTTGCCTATCATTATGGAGGAGTATTCACTGACGTTCTTGTTTTCCAAGTAGGAAATCCTGTCATAAAGCCTGTCAACCTGGTTTTTTAGCTCATCTATCTCACTAAGGTCCTTGTCTACGCACATGACTCCGATTTTTTCCCCGTCTTTATAGATAACCTTGGCCTTTACAAGGATGCTGCAGCCTGTTCTGGTTGCCTTGTAAATATTCTGCTTGTCTTCACCTGAGCGCAGAACATCCATTACAACCGTCCCATAAAGGACATCGTCCATATTTTTACCCAGAATTTCATCCTTGGGCATATCATATATCTGTTCGGATTTTTTGTTCCAAACTGTTACTGTTCCATCGTTATCCACAACGCATACAGCCTCATCAAGGTCGTCCAGGATAAAATCCTTGGTAACGCTCTTCCACAGATAGTCGTATTCGTGCATAAGCCCTCCTTTTATCCCATAATAGCACAGGGGTGTCGAATTTTCAACACCCCTCTTTATATTCTAAAACAGCCTTTCAAAGCTGTATATTAATTTCCCGTCCTTGAGTCTGAAGCTTAGCATTCTAAAGGAACTTTCGCTTGAGCCTTTTGCCTTTTGATTGTCCATTATACTGATATAGCTTACGTTTCCTTCTGCATGAGATTTAAAAGTATCCCCAATATAGGCCACATAAATATTTTTATATTTTGAACCCTCATTCAGGAGCTTTCTGAAGACTTTTTTTTCAGAGCCTTCGAGCTGCAGGCTGTTCATCATTATTATAAGGTTATTGTCGCTTGAGGCCAGGGCATTTTTCAAGGCTGACCACTGGCCCGGTGTGCCTCCTATGCCCTTTGAGGTATCAAGACCCAAAAAGGTTATACCTGTTTTTTTTAATATTTGCCCGCCCTTGTATACAGATTCCTTAGAGCCTTTAAGACTGTTGCTAAGCTCTTGATTCTTGTTGAACATGTTTACAGAGAGACTTGCTGCAGCTGATTTTTCAACTATTTTGCCGTTTATGGCCTGACCCAGAATATCATCCTTGTCCGAGCTGCCATTTGGAATTACAGCTACGTCTATCCTGCCGTCAGCTTCCTTTAGACGAGGGTCTACAGGGTTTATGCTGCTGACATTCACAGGGATTTTGGTGGATGCAGCACCTGATTTTACCACCAAGCTGCCGCTGCCACCCGAAGTAAAGGTTATATAGCCATTGTTATAGCTGATCCCTACCCCTTCGCCAGATACTGAAAGCGGCCCCAATTGGACAGGGTTCATAGCTGAGTCAAAGCCTTGGACAAGGAGCTTTACCTTGTCCCCTTGAACAAGGGAGCTTGTTTCAAGGGCAGCTTCAAGACTGGCCAGACTCCCCCTTGGGTTATTGTTCGTTATGGATATGCCGTTTATTAGTTTTCTTTCAGCGGCTACCATTTTGTTGGTAATATTGCCGTTTATTATAAGCTCAGATGAGCCTCCTCCGTCCAGCATCATTGCATCCTTGACCTTTTGGCTCTTGAGCATGAGGGCCATGTCGTTTTCATCCATGCCTATATAGGCTCCTGTCCTTCCGTCAGTTACTGCAAATACAAGCTTGTTGTCATAGGTAAGCCCTATGGCAGTCCTTTGGGATTTACCCTTTACCTGATGGGTCAGGGCTGTGGGCTGACCATTTTTAAGTATCATGGTGCCTCCGCCAAGAGCTGTTGCTATATCAGAGTAGGCACTTTGGGCAGAGCTTTTTATGTTTACCCTGTCTCCTTGCCTAAACTTCACTTCGAGCTCTGCAGCCTTGGCTCCGCTTACCGTTACTACAAAGCCGTTTTTGGGTATAGCCACAGACCCCTTACCCTGCCTTACCTCCTCGACCAGGCCGTTGTTTACAACAAGCTCTGTCACCTTTAGCTTGTCTGTGGAGCCAACTGTTGCCTGCCTGTATTCACTTGTCATTATAATAGGATAGGCATAGGTTCCTGACGCCTTGTTAATGCTTAGAGATATATAGCTGTCCCCTGTTGTTTCGTTGTTGAGGGTAATGCCGGAGGAGAGGTAGTCAAATACAAGACTATTGTCTGACCCGACCAGCATAGACGCCATTTGGCCATTCTGGTAGGAGGGGGACGAAATTAATTGCCCCTTGTCAACCATTATGCCTGTTGCATAGCTGGGGTTTGCCATGCTAAAAAAATCACCGTTTATGGAGGCCACAGACCCGCTCTTTTGGGATGTAAGCTCTGATAGGGTCTGCCTGTTTACAAAGCCTGTTTTCTTGTTGTATAAAAGGTCCACCCCCAGTGCCCTGTCCCCCATATCAGCAAAGGTCAGGTAGATAGACTGGACTCCGTTTTCATAGGTCTGGACTATTCTTTTGTGAACAACTCCCCTGCTTACAGGAATTTCATAGGTCTCTTCATCTATTATGTCCCCGAATCCCCTGAATGTCATCAGCTGAATCAAAGCAAGGCTTGTTACTGCAAATTTTTTTGAGAATTTTTTTATAGTGTTTTTATCAAGTACCATTGTTACCATCCTTTTCTAATGTCGATTACAAGATTTATTATACATCATGCCTTTTATGGTAACATTACATCTGTATTACAAGTAGACAACATTATTTATAGTGATCTGTAAAGCTTCTTAGGGTTTTTCCTTGCTGTTCTCCCTCATATTCTGTTATGGATACTATATCCTGCGGCCTTATTTCCCATATATTGGCCTGGACAGAAAAAATATCCTCTTTCTTGGGATCTATGTCAAAAATCCTCTTCCAGCTTTCTGTAACCTTGGCCACAAGGTCCGGATAAAATTTTTTGTGGTAGTCATCCATAAAAGAAAAACTGTTTTTTATCCCCCTGGCCTTAAGCTCATTCAAAAAATCTTCTTGATCCTTCTTGTCCCTGGGAATATAGGTATGGTTTAGAACAAGGTCCCACTTTAGGGAATTGAAGTATAGGACTCTCTCCTTTTCTATTGAAAGCTCTATCAGGATATTGCCATGGGCCCCCCTGAGCATATAGTCCTTATCTGCAGAGCACCAAATTGGATACTGAGCTTTTGGAGGCCTTGGAACCCTCTTTTGCGCTTCTGCTACAAACCAGTCATACAGGGGCAGGTAGTAGCCTGCCAGGCTGTCGTTTTTTTCTTCTATATATTCCTTTTTTGCATAAAAGATCTTTTCCTTTTCCATTACCTCTATAAATCTCTTATCCTGCCTGGTCCACAAGCTTATCCTCTCTCCCATGGATTTTCCCTCCTTTTGATATAGCATATAAATGTGGTTCCTTCATTTTCCCTGCTCTGAACCTTTACATAGCCCCCATGGTGCTCTGCTATATGCTTTACAATGGATAGCCCAAGGCCAGTGCCTCCTGTTTTTTTGCTTCTTGATTTGTCTACCAGATAAAACCTTTCAAATATGTGGCTCCTGTGGTCCTGTGGTATTCCTATTCCGGTATCTGATACTATTACTTTTACATATTCTCCTTCTGATGCAACGCTTACGTCTACCTGGCCCCCTCTTTTGTTGTATTTTATGCCGTTATCGACAAGATTAAATATCATGCTTTCTAAAAGACTCGGATTGGCCATTATATTAATATTATCCATGCCCAAAAAATTAAGCTTGACACCTTTTTCCAAAGCCCTGTCCCTTAGCTGGTCAAAGACATTTTCTACCAGTATGTGGGGGTTGGTTTTTTCAAATTCCTTGGGCTTTTTGCCTTCATCAAATTCAGACAAGCTGATAATATCATTTATTATATTGAGGAGCCGCTTGGCCTGGGAGTTGATTTTTTCAGAAAAGGGTATTATATCCCCCTCCTTTACAGAGTCCTTAGCAAGAAGCTCCGAGTAGCCTATTATGGTCGTAAGCGGGGTTTTTAGCTCGTGGGACACATTGGCGGAGAATTCCTTCCTATGGAGCTCCGCGGCCGCAATTTCCTCGTTTTGGTGACGAATCCTCTCAACAAGGGGGAGGAGCTCCTCATAGTCCCCTGCGTCGGGATAATCAAGATTGAGGTTATTTATTGGTCTTATAAGTCTTTCGGTAAGGTAGGAGGATAAAACAAAGGCCACAACGAAGGTCATTATAAAAGAGACCCCTATTGCCGGCAAAAATTTATAAATAACATCAGAGAGCCTGTCAGCCTTTAGGGACATCCTAAGTATCCTGTCATCCTTTAGCTTTACGGCATAATTGTAGGTGGTGGCTCCTGTTGTGTCAGAGAATCTCTGACTTTGACCATGGCCAGCCCGAGAGGCCTCTATGACCTCCTCCCTGTCCATGTGGTTTGCCAGGGTTTTTTCGTCATACATATTATCAAAGGCCACCTCCCCCTCCCCAGTCAGGATAGTGACCCTAATGCTCTTCAGGGCATCCGAAGCCTGATTTTTTAGCTCCTCGGACATTATCATGCCCCAAAGAAGTGTAAATACGGTAAGCACTGTTATAAGAAGGGTTATCAAGGCTGCAAAAATTTTCTTTTTCATGGCACCTCCCAGGCCCCTTGGCCTATTCCTCTATTTTATAGCCTACATTTCTTACAGTCTTTATATATTCTCCTGCCGATCCCAGTTTTTTTCTTAGGGATTTAATATGCATATCCACTGTCCGGCTCTCACCTACATAGTCAAAGCCCCACACCCCATCCATCAGCCTTTCCCTGCTTAGGACAGAATTTTTGTTTTCAAGCATATATTTTAAGAGCTCAAACTCGGTAAAGGTCAAGGGGATTTCAACTCCATCTACCTCTACCCTGTGCTTTTCCCTGTTAAGCACCAGGTTTTTACACCCAATAACAGCCTCCGCTTTCATTGTTTTTTGAGCCCGTCTTAGGACTGCATTTATTCTTGCAATCAGCTCGGTTATTCCAAAAGGCTTCACAATGTAGTCATCTGCCCCCATATTCAGGCCCCTTACCCTGTCTGCCTCACTCCCCTTGGCAGTCACCAAAATAACCGGCAGATTTATGTATCTGCCGGTTTCACGTAATTTTTTCAAAATACTTATCCCATCTTGACCAGGCAGCATCAGGTCGAGTAAAACCATATCAGGTCTTTCATGGTCCAGGGCACCATAAAAAGCCTCTGCATTTTCAAAGCCTTGGCAGTCAAAGGCTGCAGCCTTGAGGGCATAAATAGTCAGCTCCCTTATGTCCTCATCATCTTCAACTATATATATCCTTGTCATAGACTCTCCTTAATCATAGAGCAGACTTATATCCTCGTGATGGCCTGTAATTGCAAAGGCTACCCATTCAGCAATATTCACTGCATGGTCTCCAATTCTTTCAAGATACTTGGCAATCATAATTAAATCTATAGCCTGCTCCCCGTTGTCCTTATTTTGACCAATCATCTCTATAAGGTCATTTTTTACAGTTGTAAAGAGGTCATCTACAAAATCATCAGCAAGAATTACCTTTCTTGCCAGGTCTATATCCCTCTTTACAAAGGCCTCTATACTGTCTGTCAGCATCTTTTTTGTGGCTTCTGCCATCATAGGTATATGCTCCAGCTTTTTAATGTAGGTTTTATCCGCCAGGTAGACAGATATTTCGGCTATATCCTCTGCCTGGTCTCCAATTCTTTCCATATCAGTAATCATTTTTAAAGCCGACGAAATAAACCTGAGGTCTCCCGCCACCGGCTGCTGCTGCAAAATTAGCTTTAAGCAAAGGTCTTCAATATCCTTCTCCATCTGGTCTATTTCATTCTCATAGTAGGATGCTTTTTTTGCCAGCTCTATATCCTGCTTTTGCAGGGCTACTATGGCTGTCGTAATGGCAAGCTCCGTAAGGGCCCCCATTTCAATAAGCATGGTGTTTAGCTTATCCAGCTGTTCATCAAATCTGCTTCTAGTCATTAACCGAACCTCCCTGTAATATAATCTTCAGTCCGCCTATCCGCCGGAATAGAGAATACTTGGTCAGTATCACCGTATTCTACCAGATGGCCCATAAGGAAAAAGGCAGTCTTGTCCGATACCCTTGTGGCCTGCTGCATATTGTGGGTTACCATTACAACAGTGTACCTCTCCTTGAGAGTAAGGACAAGCTCTTCTATTTTTGCTGTAGAAATAGGGTCAAGAGCTGAGGTTGGTTCATCCATAAGAAGAACCTCAGGGTTAACAGCAAGGGCTCTTGCTATGCAAATCCTTTGCTGCTGGCCTCCTGACATAGAAACAGCACTCTTTTTTAGTCTGTCCTTGGCCTCATCCCAGATAGCCGCATTTTTCAGGGCTTTTTCAACTATTTCATCCAGAGCCGCCTTTGATTTTATGCCATGGGTTCTTGGCCCAAAGGCTATATTGTCATATATACTCATAGGAAAGGGATTGGGTTTTTGAAAAACCATGCCCACCCTTTTGCGCAGGTCATTAACATCCATGCTCTTGTAGATGTTTACCCCATCAAGCAGAACCTCTCCCTCTACCCTGCAGCCCTCCACAAGGTCATTCATCCTGTTGAGGCTCTTGAGAAAGGTTGATTTTCCACATCCGGAGGGGCCTATAAAGGCAGTTATTTCCCCTTCCTTTATATCCATGGAAATATTGTTTAAGGCCTTAAAATCATTATACCACAGGCACATATCTTTAATCCTGAATTTATCCATCTTTACTCCTTTACTATCCTTTTGGCCAGGGCAGCAGACCCCCAGTTTATAAGAGCCACAAAAACAAGCAGAACAACAGCTGTAGCGTAGGATTCTCCTGTATAAAGTCCTTCTCCCGAAAGAGCATACATGTGAAGCGACAGGGTTCTTGCTGAATCCATAACTGAATGGGGCACCTGGGCCACTGTCCCCGATGTGTACATGAGGGCCGCAGTCTCCCCTGCAATCCTGCCTGTGGCAAGGATTACCCCTGCCAGAATTCCCGGCACCGCAGAAGGCAAAACTATTCTAAAAACAGTCCGCAGCCTTCCTGCCCCAAGGCCAAAGGAGCCCTCTCTAAAGGAATCCGGCACTGCTTTCAAGGCCTCCTCCCCAGTCCTGATAATAAGAGGAAGGATCATTATAGAAAGAGTCAGAGCCCCCGATAAGACCGAAAAACCCAGGCCCAGCCTTGTAACAAAAAACAAAAGACCAAAGAGGCCATAAACAATTGAAGGTATGCCTGACAGGGTCTCCGTTGTCATCCTTACCAGGCTAACAAACCTGCTCCCTCTTTTGGCATACTCTGTCAAATAGACTGCCGTAAACACTCCGAGAGGAACCGCCACTGCAAGGGACATAAAAACCATTAGCAGGGTGCTTATAAGAGCCGGCAAAAGAGATACATTTTCTGTCGTATACTTTAACTCAAACAAAGAAGGCTTTATATAGGGAATTCCCTTTACTAAAATATGGCCTACAAGAAAGATTAGGGCCCCAAAGGTAAGAGCCGCACTCCCCCAGGTTGCTATCCTTAAAAAATAATCCATAGCTTTTCTCTTCATCGCTTCATACCTCCCCTTCCTCCTTTATTTGTTACTGCCGCAAACAAGAGGTTTATCCCAAGAATAAAGATAAAAAGAACAACTCCCGTAGCAATGAGGGCCTCCCTGTGGAGGTCTGCAGCATACCCCATTTCAAGCACTATATTTGCAGTAAGAGTCCTGGCCCCCCTCAGGAGGCCAGCCGGCATCCTGGCCTGGTTACCGGCAACCATAATAACTGCCATGGTTTCGCCAATAGCCCTTCCTATCCCAAGAACAGCCGCCGCTATTACTCCGGATTTTGCAGCTGGAACCACAACCCTGTATACTGCCCTCTCATGGCTGGCTCCAAGGGCTACTGCTCCATCGTAAAGCTCCTTGGGTACAGCCCTTAGGGCTGACTCACTAATTCCTGTAACAGTCGGGAGAATCATCAGGCCCAAAAGCACTGCCGCTGCCAGCATGCTGCTCCCATTGCCTCCAAATACAGTCCTTACAAAGGGAACTATGGTTACAAGACCAAAAAACCCATATACAACAGAAGGGATACCTGCCAAAAGCTCAACTGCCGGCTTTAAAATCCTGTAAAGGGGCTTTGGGCAAAACCTGGCCAAAAATGCTGCTGTAAAGACGCCTACAGGCACCCCAAGGATTACCGCCCCTAAAGTAATGTATATACTGCCAAGTATCATAGGAAGGATACCAAAGGACGGCGGAAGATCAGCAGGAGACCATTCCCTGCCCAGCAAAAACTTTAAGGGACCTATTTGGGCTATTGCAGGCAGACCGTTGGCAAAAAGAAATATACATATTAAAGCAACTGCTAAAATACTGGTAAAGGCAGAGGCCATGAATACACCCTTCATCAAGGATTCCCTTAATTCCGATCTTCTTTTATTATCCATGGATTTGCCTCCAGTTCGTGTACTCACCTGTAAATATTTTTCCTACCCCTTCAATTTCAAGATTATCAAGCTTGTTTTCGGGATTTATAATTATAGCAATCCCGTCTATGGCGATCTCTGTCCCCTTAAGGACATTTGCCTCACTCTCCCTCAAATCCCTGCTGACCATACCTATATCAATAGCCCCTTCCATTACCGAGCTTATGCCAGAGGTAGAATCACTCATTTGGATTTCTATGACAAGACCCGGATTAACCCTGTTGTAGCCCTCCTTAAGCTTCTCCATCAAGGGAGCCACAGAGGACGAGCCTGCAACCGTAACCTTGCCTTGAATATTTGTCTCCTTATAGGGGGCAGCCTTATTATCTACAGCAATATAGGTTTGTCCCGCAAGCTCCTGGCCTTCCTTGGACAAAATAAAATCTATGAAATCCTGAGCCTGAGGGGAAAGGTCGTCCCTGGTAGCAATAAGAAAGGGTCTGGCAACAGGATAGAGGCCTTTGGCAATATTTTCATCAGAGGGCTCATAGCCATTGATTTTTAAGACCTTCACATGGTCATCCAAGGACCCAAGCGAGGCATAGCCTATGGCGTTTTTGTCCCCGGCCACTGTATTTAACATAACCGCTGTCTTGTTGACAACAATAGCTTCTTTTGTAGTAAGGTCTTTCCTGGTTCCCTGGCCTATTTTTTCTATGCCCAGCAAATCTGTAAAGGCCCCCCTGGTGCCACTGCCGTCTTCACGAGAAACCACCGTGATATCATCCTCCCTTGTTCCCGAAATGCCTCCGCAGCCCGTCAGAGCAAATAATATAAAAGCATACACCATATATCTTACAAGCATCCTTGTCATTGCAGCCTCCTTCTGATAAATTCTTTTCTTACATAATTGTACCCATTGAATGTAAACAGCAGGGAGAGCCTTCTGTAAAAAGTGGGTAAATATTGCCTCCACTTTATTGCCTCTATCCCTTGACATCCCCTTAGATTTTGGAGTATGTTACCTATAATATTATTTTTAAAATCCAGGCAAAATATCCGCATTTTATGGGGTATGGAGGATAAAACGAAAAAACAGGAGACCGGCATATGAAGAAGTGGTTTACCATACCTTCTTTAATCCAGCTGATTATAACCATTGGTTTCATCGGCTTTATATTAATAGAAGCAAGCCTTGCAAGCTCTCAGCTTGCCTTGATGGAGCTGCACAAGCAAATGCAAAGACAGGTTGGCATCGAATTGTCCCAGCGTCTGGAATCTGCCCTTCAATTAAACCAAATGCACTATGACCACATAAGGCACAAAATACTAGACCTTGATTCTCAAGCCAATAGAGAGCCCTACTTTACCAACCATATAAAGCTATACCCAGACATTGCTATGACTTATGTAGGCCTGCCTGACGGGTCCTTTTATGGTGCCCGTCGTACCAGCGAAGGCATGCTCCAGGTTGTGCGTAATAACGAATCAACCAAAGGCTGTTGAAACAGGACAGCCAGTCATCAGCAGTGTCTACAGCCACTTTGTATTCCGCGAGCCTACCATTACATCCAGTCTGGCGGTTTATGACCACAACAACGAGTTAATTGGCGTTTTTGGAGTTGACCACCTTTTGTCATGGTTGGGCAATACCCTGAAGACTCTCCCTATCGGCCCCTCAGGTCAGGTGTTTATAGTAGATGAAGCCGGTATGCTCATTGCCTCCTCTACAGATCTGCTACCATTCTTACTACTACCTATATTGCCAATCGTATGGTAAAGCCCGTGACTATCTTATGCCAGGCTGCCGAAGAGCTTTCAAACGGCAGGCTGATTACTATACCAAACCAAGACAGGCAGGATGAAATAGGCCAGCTAACCCAGTCCTTCAATAAGATGGCCTTGCGTATAACCCAGACTGTTAGTGGCCTTGAGAAGGCAGTCGCCCTTAGGACCAATGAGCTTGAGGAACGCAACAGGGAGCTTAAGCTCCTTTCCACTACCGACGACCTTACAGGAATCCCCAACAGAAGACAATTTGACACCACTTTGCAGGCTGCTTGGAGAACGTCTTTGCGCAACAAAAAATATCTCGGACTTTTCATGATAGATATTGACTTTTTCAAATATTATAACGATACTTACGGCCACTTAGCAGGCGACAGCATTCTAAGAATAGTAGGTCAGCTCCTGCAAGATACAGCTCACAGGTCTACTGATTTAGTAGCACGATACGGAGGCGAAGAATTTGTCATCCTGATACAAAATGCAGAGCCACAAAAGCTTAATGACTATGCCAAGTCAATAGCTCAGAGGGTTGAAGCTCTAAATATAGAACATACAGGCTCTGCCTTCAAAATAATAACCGTTTCTATTGGAGTTGCTTATTTAATCCCTAGCCTGGATGATAGCCCGGAAACCCTGCTTGCCATGGCAGACGAGGCCCTCTATAGATCCAAGGACGGCGGACGAAACAGAGCAGAAGAAAATGGCAGAATTTAACAGGCTGGCTTATCTAAAAAGCAACAACCCGCACCAGACATCTTGTGTCCGAGTGCGGGTTGTTGCTTTTATATGGTAAAATCTAAAACATAAGGCTCTTTCTTGTGCTTTAGCACGTCATCTAAGGTTATGCTATCCAAATATTCATTTACTGTTTTTTCAAGACCCTCCCAGATATAGAAGGTTTCGCATTCATGCACCCTGGCACAGCCCTTGGGGGTGTTGCTCAGGCAATCAACCGGTACAAGGCCTCCCTCTGTTGCCCTTAGGATTTCTCCAACAGTATATTCTCCCGGTTTCCTGGACAGGCGGTAGCCTCCCTGGTAGCCCCTATTGGTCTGGAGCATATCTCCTCTATTTAGGATTGGTACAATCTGCTCCAGATATTTTTTGGATATTCTCTGTTTCTCTGCAATTTCCTTAAGAGGAACAAATTCATCCCTGGGCATCTCGGCCAGGTATATTAGCATCCTAAGAGCATATCTGCCTTTTGTAGAAACCTTCATAATACCCCCCTCTCGTTTGGCTCTGCCGCAAACATCGTTTATAACCCTACAATACCATAGTTATTGAGGGTTTTCAAGGATATTGTTAATAATTAGTTATTTACTGTCTTTTTCAAGGGCCAAGAGAGCCTCCTTGACATGAAGACCTCCACCAAATCCCACCAGCCTACCGCTGGCTCCTATAACCCTGTGTCATGGGATTACTATAGAAATCGGGTTCTTGTTGTTAGCCATACCAACCGCCCGGGCAGCTTTTGGATTTCCTACCGCCTCTGCCACCTCCTTATAGGACCTTGTTTCTCCATAGGGAATATCAAGGAGAGCCTTCCAGACAGCCTTTTGAAAGTCTGTTCCCTCAGGCATCAGGGGCAGGTCAAAGACTTTTCTTTTGCCGGCAAAATACTCCTCCAGCTGACCTTTACTTTTCATAAGAAGAGGGGTTTCTTCCTGACTATAGTCTTTAAACCTATCTTCCCTTCCAAAAAATATTTCTGTAATGTAGCCCTCCTCCTGGACAAGACCTATGGCCCCTATCGGGGTCTCCAGGTAATTTATATATTTCATAAAATCCTTTCTAAACCAAAGAGGCAGGTTCTTTTGAACCTGCCCCAGCTACAATTATTGATTTGAATTTTATAATGCTTTTGCTTATGCTCCCGCTCCTGCGTGAAGGGCTGCCTTTGATTTTTCGTAGGCTGCTATTTCCTCCGGAGTCATTTTTAGCTGGAATAGTCCCAGGTATGCCCATAAGATAGAGATTATTGGATTTACAAGGTTTAGGAAGGCATATGGTGCATATTCCACAGTAGGCACTCCTAAGGCTGTAGCCATATAGGCTCCGCATGTATTCCACGGAACAAGAGCGGATGTAATTGTACCCCCATCTTCAAGGGTTCTTGAAAGGTTACGAGGTGCAAGCCCTCTCTCAGCGTAGGCATCCTTGTACATACGACCAGGTATAACTATTGACAGATACTGGTCAGATGCAATAACGTTGATGAATATTGATGAGAATATTGTAACTGCTACAAGGGATCCTGTACTCTTTGCAAACTTTAGAAGAGTACCTGCAAGAACCTCAAGCATTCCCGTTGATTCAAGGATACCACCGAAGGTAAGAGCACAGATTATAAGGGATACTGTCCACATCATACTCTGTAATCCACCACCTGTAAGCAGGTCTGCAATCATAATTTCTGCTTCTGATGCGTTTTCTGCAGCTTCAAATACAAAGCCGTTTTGAAGAACATCAAGAAGGTCTCCTATACTTGCTCCCTGGAAGGCCATGGCAAAGATCATTCCAAGGACAACTCCGCCAATAAGACCAGGTATTGCAGGTACCTTCAGGACTACCATGGCAATTACAAGAAGGGGCGGCAGAATCATTAAAAGAGTAATATTAAAGTTATCTGTAAGGACTGCAAGCAGAGAGTTTATGGCTTCTGCATCCAGTTCCTGACCAGAGAATTTCATAGTGATAACTCCAAATATAACAATCGCTATTAAGTAAGAAGGGCCTGTTGTATAAACCATGTGCTTAACGTGGTCAAACAAAGTAGCTCCAGCCATAGCAGGTGCCAGGTTTGTAGTATCTGAAAGCGGTGACATCTTATCTCCAAAGTAGGCTCCGGAAACTATAGCTCCAGCTGCGATAGGTGCTGGAATTCCAAGACCTGCTGCAACCCCTATAAGGGCAACCCCCACTGTTCCGGCTGTTGTCCATGATGAACCCGTTGCAAGAGCTACAACTGAGCAAAGGATAACTGTTGCCACAAGGAAGATTCCAGGCGAAAGAACCTTCAGGCCATAGAATATAAGGGCCGGAACTATTCCACCAAAAATCCATGCTCCAATCAGCATACCGATTATCATAAGTATAATTACTGCTTGCATACCCATGTTGATTGTTTTAAGTATTCCATCCTCAAGATCGGCCCAGTTGCTGCCCAGAGCAAATACTGCAACTGCAACTGCAACGATTGAACCACCTATAAGGGGTATATGTGGATCCTGACCAAAAACTGCGATTCCCACAGAAAGGAATACCATAAGAGAAACTATCGGGATAAGCGCTATGCCCAAGGTGGCTTGCTTTTTCTCCCTTTTTTTTGCGTTTGACATTTTGACCTCCTCTTTAATATCTTCCAATAATTGTATAATTGCTCTACTCGAGAAGTAGCCCCCTATCCATTGGCATTGTTTTAACTATGCCCTGTAATATTTGGGGGTAACATTTTCCCGAAGTAATCATAAACAAAATTGTACTCATTAAATTGATTTTTGTCAATATAAAAGACCGTATAAAATACGGCCAATACTAAATGTTTCGAAAATTTATAATTTTAATTCATTGTGTATCCTTTGAAAGCACTCCTCCACCACATAAGAGGTTGCATAAATTAAATACCTATTTATTTTTATAACATTTTTATGACAAGGGTCCTAAGAGTCTTTTCCCTTATTCAGCAGAAAAAATATCCGGTATATTTTGGTAACACTTAATTTTTTTGTAATTAAAATATATAAGCACCTCTATGGATTCCTTGTTAATAATTTCAAATTCTCTGATTAAAGGAATTCCAGGAGGGTAGGGAATAATATCCTCTGCAGCCACAAGGCCCTCAGCTTGATAAACATCAGCCTCTACAGCCTGACCTTCCTTGATTGCCCCCTGCAAGCCATAGCCGATGGCTTTGAGGCGAGGGAAGAAATTTATAGGAGCGCTTGCCCCAGAATCCAGGAGCCCATCCTCCTTAGCCTTGTTTTTGCCTACAGCGTCCTTTATAGAGCGGGCAAGGTACTGCAAATCCTCTGGCCTATGCCCCCTTCCAGTAATAAACAAAACAGACCTGCCTATTGCCATTTCAGCTTGTATCTTATATTCTTTCCTGAGAAGCTTCATAAGCTCCTCGCCATCCAGGGGTGTTTTTACAAGCAGCTTGGAAAAATCATTGCTATCATATACCCTGATAAGGGAATTCTCTCCTATTTCCTCTGCAAAGGCCTCCCTATTTCGCTTCACTGCAGCAAATATATCCTTGCCGCAGCTTTCCATCAGGGCAACTGCAAGCTCTGAGGATGCCATAAGAAGGTAGGAGGGGCTGGTGGTTGTGTAGAAGTTCATTTTTTTATCTATTTTTTTCAGATTAGAGTCTGCCAGGGCTTCTCCTGCATGCAAAATCGAGCGCTGGGTCAAGGCCGGCAGGGTCTTGTGGAGGCTCATGACGCACACATGGCTGTTTTTTACGGCTGACTCCGGCAGGTCTTCAGAGAAGGCAAAACGGGCTCCATGAGCCGAATCTATAATAAGGGGGATTTTTTTTGTTTGTAAGAATTCGTATATTTCCCTAAGATTATAGGTCTT